>JBIPOO010000170.1:0-8343 GCA_044379045.1 Saprospira sp. | reverse complement strand
TTGCCGGAAGGCATTTACTTTTATCGCGTTGAAACTGAAAGCAGCATACAATCGGGTAAAATTCATATCAGAAAAGATTAGAAAATGGACAGTATAGTTTATAAAGAAAGACAATTTTTTAGAAATCCTTTTGTACTAATGCTCCTATTAGCAATAATTGGAATGTCCATCTGGGCATTGGTACAGCAGGTATTTTTAGGCAAGCCTTTTGGGCAAAACCCAGCTCCTGACGCTTTTCTCATTTTGTTTTCGATGTTTCCTGTGATTTTTTTATTATTCTTTCTTTTTATGCGATTGGATACTAACATCGATGAAACAAGTATATCGGTAAGCATGAGCCCATTCGGCAGCAGAAAAATTGCCTGGAAAAATGTTGAAAAAGCTTATGTCAGAAAATACAAACCCTTGATGGAATTTGGCGGTTGGGGCATCAGATATGGCTTTGGTAGTAAAGGTATGTCTTACTCCGTTGGCGGAAATCAGGGTTTGCAGCTCGAATTAAACAATGGTAAAAAGGTACTCATTGGCACAAAAAAAGCCAGTGAATTGACTGAATTTTTGAAACTGATAAATAAAGCATAAAATTCTAACATCATGTTTGAAATAAAAAAAATGGAAATCAACACTTCGCAGTTGAGTAATGATTCCAAGAAAAAGTTATCGAAGGAAACAGTTCAAAAGGATAACATTGAAAAAAAGAAGGAATTACCCAAAAGTGGTTTTTGTCTAAACCTGAAAAGCAGCTAAACTTGAAACTTGTCAGAAATAACTCATTTTTTGGAATTTAGCATAGACAAATCATACAATTTGTTAGGTTAGACCGATGTATTAAGCTAGATTTGGCATCTTATTATAAAACCAAAGCAACCTCTACAGAAAAAACTATAACATGAAAATCAAAAAAATTGAACCACAACAACTTGTAGACAAAAATATCGGCTACAAGGATTACAGAAAGATCTTGAAACCGGCATTGAAAAGAATGTTGGGTGAACATTATGACGATCAAACTAAAACTGATTTTATCGTAAAAACCAATTTTGAATATTCCGACCTAAAAGGCAAGAAAATGGGTTTGATAATTCTTGGTGATCATAGCTCAGGTTGGATTAAAACAGTAAAAGATCAGGTAAAAGAGGATAAGAAGAATAGCTGTTATGGCAGCTGTTATGCCAAAAAGAAGGCCGACGGAAGCTATGCTATTGTGTTATTCCCCGAAAAAGGCTCTCCTAAGAAAAACCTGATGATCAAGCAATTGGAGAAATTTGCGCTGAAGGGCACACCATTCACGATTGAGCTTGCACCCGGAGGTGAACTGGAGGAAGATAATGCGGCTGATGTTGTCATTGAAGATATAGCCTTGCCTGATGACTCAAACGAACCCGAGGAAGCTGATACCGATGGCCCAACAGGAGAATTATTGGAAATTCCAGAAAAAGTCAAATTAGCAGCCGAACATCTTAGAAGAGGTAATCTTGAAGCTGATCCCGACAAAAAAACTCAGGTAATTAACTTTCTTGAGAAAAGTGTAGACTCATTTTACAATAAATATCTCGACTTACATCCAGATGATCAAAATCTAAATAAAACAATAGAGGCCGAGTATAAGGCTGTAAGAAAAATTCTGAATGATGATAAATACAGAAAACCCGTAATGAATGTTGCCGACCTGAAAACATTGGCAGGAGGCAGTTCATGGGGTTTCAAAAAAACAAATTATGATAAGATTCTCGATTTACTCGAACAATATCAAAAAGCTGGAGATCAAAAGGTAAAACATGCCAAATTGCAGGAAATTAATATTCTTATAGATGAATGGCAAAAAAGTCATCCTTTAGACAAAAGAAGCAAGGACGATGTAAAAAGATTTCATGGATTGATGCAGCTCAGAACCAATATTGCTCCTTTTATTGGTACTGTAAAAGAAGCTGCCATTCGTGACATTGACACGAACACACTGAACGATGAAACTACGATTTTCAAAGAAAAAGCAGGAACCGCCATTGCATCAGAAAGAGCCAAGCAAATAGCGGAGGCTACTGTTGATGACAGGGCAATTGAACTTGCAAGACTTTTGAAATTGGGCAAAGCCTCTGATGATGATGCTAATTTTGGCGCAGTCATGAAATGGCTAACCGATACCAAAGATGCTAACCTCTCGGCAAAATATACCGCTGCGGCTAAAAAGATATTTGGTGTGGATGGCGTTTTATTGTCAGATATTACAAAGGTCTTTGGAATTGAAACTTTACGCTCCAAGTATTTGATAGAACTATTATTCGGCAAAGCATCTCCTTATGCCCCAACTGCCCTTGCATTTGGTTTATTGGGTAAAGCCTGGTTTAGTAGCGAATCTAACGATGCCTTCGAATTCATCGAAAAAAATCTCAATGCAGCACAAATAGCTGTTTTGCTTAAACCCGAAACTCAAAATTTACAGAATAGTTTCGAGGGGGCAATTGCAAAAAAACTTTTGAGCAATGAAAAATTCAAAGCTCAATTGAATTCCATACAATTGCTCAAGCAATCTAGCCCTCAAAATAAAACAGCTATACAAACAGAACTGGATAAAGTCAAAAGTACAAAGTATCCATACGTATCGGCAGCCGACTATTTTCTGTGTACAACTTTCCTTCGGATTGATGATGCTGATAAATTTGCTACTGAACTTAAAAAATGGGTAGCAAAATCAAGCGACGAAGAAAGAAAAGAAATTCAAGGTAATTCTGCTTTTTACAAATTACTCGAAGAAAAAATCAGCCTAATTCCAGGTAGAGGCATTAGTAAAAGTACTGCTTCCTACCTCAAGAGTATCATTTCTACTTATAAGGTACCTGCAACTGGACAAGAATCAGGTAAAGTTATTGAACAGCTAGAGCAGATTGCTGCAAGACAAAATGAGAAAAATGCCTTGAGTCGCTGGAAACAAGATAAATCGGTTGGCGATCAATTCAAAAAGATTCTTTTCAGTGAAGATGTAGAATCTCCACAGGAGGCACTCATTAACAAGTTTTGCACACCCGAAGATATCAAAAAATGGGAAAGTGCCGACAGCGACGGAAAAAAGTTAATTCTCGAAAAAGCTGTTGCTGAATTGGAAAAAATTATGGCTAAAGCCGATATTCACGCAGACAAAGTAGATGAAATTCTCGAAACGGTTTATTCAGATGGAGCAAGAGGTGAAGTCTACAATCAATTGAAGGATATCGTCAAATCTAAAACTAAAATTGGTGCATCGGGGTCTTTGATGAAGGCCTTGGATACTTTGGCCCCCGATTCCAAAGAAATAGTAGGTATCAAAAACGATATTGAGCTTTTGAAAGCACTGAAAGCTAAAGCTTTACAGGGAACTTTCAAAACTGAAGAAGACCGCGAGCGCTGGAGAACTGCCATGAGAAAATTGGGGTTGCCGCCCAGCGATGCAGATATTTTGGCAGCAGAAACACTGATGAAACAATGTATTGTAAAACTTACCGGAGTAAATGATACGGCAGAGGACAAAAAAGCAGCCGGAGATGCTAGCGAAAGGTATCGTCTCCTGAGCGATTTAAAAGATATTGCCAACGAAAACTTAACTGTTAATGATGCAATTGTCGATAAAGTAAAATCTGAATTTAAGCGTCCTCCTGGCCTTCCCCGTAGAAATAAAATTCTGACAAAGGACCAAATTGAGGAACAACAGAAAAAGGAAAAGGATCTCAAAAAAACCGCCGGATACTGGGCTTCGAAACTGGCATCGGAACACAAAAAAGGTTTCACAGGAAGAGACGATCATCGTTTGGTTCAATTGGCATATGAATCGAAACAGCAAGGAGTTTCGGGTGCTGATATCATGGAGGAATTATTATTGTTAAGTCCTAATCTTCATGAGACTATTAAAACACCTTCCAGCTTCGATTTTGGAGATTCTGCATCTATTCTAAAAGCTATTTTAATAGATGGTAGGAATTTGAACCTTACAGAAATGCTCAATCATGCTCGTAAAGATGCTATTTTTCAGCGAAGAGTTAGGGTTGAAGATTTGAAAGTGATGACCGAAAACATTGATGACTCCAAGTTAGTCGCAGAATGGTTCGACACTGATGCACTTAAAACCAATATTGCCAACAAGAAAAAGTTGGTTGATGAGGCCGAGGAACTTAAAAAGACTAGCCCACTTAGCCCAGATCAGAAAAAAAGACTCAGACAACTCGATAGAGAGATGCTCAATGCAAATAATGCACTCATGCGTTTCGATATCAAGGCAGATGTTTTAAAATCGCTCGATGACACAGCAAAAGCAGATAAGGTATTAGAATTTAAAAAATACCTTCGAGAAAAAATCTGTTCGGCTATTCAAGATGAGAATAAATCTAAAGAACTGCAAAAAAGTCTAAAAGATGCAGGTATCGAAATTTCGGACAGTGATTTAGCTATTATCGCAACCTCTCTTAAAGTAACATCCAATCTGGAATATGAGGCTAGTCTCGAAACCGGGCTACAATGGTCGAGCCTTAGTTCACGTATGCTTCAACGCGATTTAGCCACGGCACAACAGTTGCGCGAAGGGTGGAAAGGACGCGAAAAGCTGCAACAGATTACCAAACTCAGCAAAAATCAGCTTTTGGCCGAGGAGCAAGTATTTGTCGATAGAATGAAACAAGTCGACGAGGAATTGGTGTTGGCTCAGGAAAAATTTGTTGAATCAAAAAATAAATATGACGACAGATTAAAAACCTTTATAAATATTGTTGTTAACTCCCTCATCGCTACAGCTGGTATTCTATCGGGAGTAGGTTCGGCCACTGTGCTCATTCAGTTAGCCTGGGCGATTGGCACTACAGCGCTTTCAACTGCTATTAATCAGGGAATTGAAAAATTGGTAAAAGGCAACAATTACGGAGGTGTTGAAGAATTTGTTGTACAATTGGTCGCAGATGAAGTTGGTACAGTACTTACTTTTGCAGCGGCGCAGGTGCTCGACAAAATTCCATTG
The DNA here is from genome assembly GCA_044379045.1 of Saprospira sp. Classification (GTDB taxonomy): domain Bacteria; phylum Bacteroidota; class Bacteroidia; order Chitinophagales; family Saprospiraceae; genus Saprospira. The sequence goes on along the minus strand of JBIPOO010000170.1, from coordinate 3,368 downwards.
GGCGATATTCTTGATCAGTACGAAAAAGGCATTACCAATGGAAATAAAATTGCTGAAATGTTTACTAAACCACTGAAAAGTACGCTCAAAGACATTCCAGAGGACATCATGAAAAAATATACTGAGAATGTTGTAAAATCTTTCCATGAAAAAGGATCTATCATAGGAAATACGCTCGAAGACCTAAAGGATTATGGCAAAGAACTCATTACCGACCTGCCTTTTAGTATTATCAAAGGGGCACTTTCGGATGCTGCAGAGCTTGGTTTATCGGAGGCATCTAAAAAGATTTTCGGTACTAGTGGCGAGGATTATTTCTCTTATGACGATGAATGGGGAGAAAATGTAGACCCTAACGGAAATAAGTTACCGAACAAACTCGATATGATTACTGACAGAAGCCTCTTAAATAATTTTGTCGAGAATTTCAAAAATCCAAAGGTAATGATCAACTTTGCAAACTCATTCATTAGAGGTGAGGATGGGTTTGATGTCAATTTTATGGAAGCAATTATAGAGGGCCCGGTTGATAAAACGATCGAAACAATTCTTGGAAACTTTGAAGAGGAAGAAGCCGATAAAATTGACACCGATGCTTTGAAAGAACAGATTAAGAAAAATTTAGCAGAAGCGGATGCCAAGTTCAGAGCAGAAATCATTGCAAACTTAGGCTCTTTACCAATTGCAGAAAAAGTTGAAGCTGCTGTGGTTCAAACTATGACTCCGACCCAACTGAAAAAACTATATAATAGGTTCATTAAAGTTCATCAGGAGTCTGATATCCTCAATTTTATCAAATCTCGTTTCAAAATTACATCAAACATTTGGGAAGCTTTCAAGAAAAGTGTCAATATCAAGGAAGAAAAATCGCTCGATGCCTTCCTCAAAGATTTCTCTGAGTCGAATAGGTATTTAAAATTTGAAAAGTTTGCTAATGATATTATCAGTGGTCAGATTTCAAAAGAATACACAATTCCTGCCGATACTCACTTTAACTCACCTGAGCGTAGAGAAACGATTCCTTCAGGCATTAGTATCAAAGACAAATTTGACAAATGGAAATTAATCATGGAAGCATCTAGGTTTGCCATATTGTAAACAAATAAAAACAAAATTCAATGGAAAATATATTTAGAATGAAGGGCTCTTTAGCAGCACTTCCCTTCTTAACAGAGGAACATGAAAAGCTGATGAATGAATGGATTCAGCAAATGCATTATCCAATGGAAAATGCCGAAATTATGGTTGCTATCAATTCAAACCTTTCAGAAACTACCTGGAAGGTAAAAATGGATACCAAAACCCTTGCGCAGCGCTATGCCGCTTTTATGAAACATGCCGATTTCAAACCAGTTGAAATTGATGTCCTCAAAAAAGGCCTAGGTAGTTTTAAAGGTGATTTTAGTGTCTGGATAAGTATTGGAAAAGAAGAGCAAGACAGCGGTTGGGAAATCGATAATGGTATATTTCCTCTTGAGCAATTGTGGGGTCTTCTTCCTGGAACAGTAGAAGAAAGTCTTAAAAAATGGTATGCCGGAAAAGATGCCAATGCATTTGTGAAATTTGGCAGATGTATTGCCGCTAATACTTACAGTTATTTCAGTACCGAGCTTTTTGGCAGCAATGCCGAAGAGGATATGGAATTGTACCTAAGTATTTGCAATGCACTTGATGTCGACCCTCTTCCAACAACAATACTTCAAATGATTGCCGATTATGAGCCCGATTTTACAGAAGTATTTTTTCACATCGCTGCAAACGGCTTAGTAAAAATAGGCTTGAGCATACCAAATCCAAATGAAGAACTCATCTTGAAAACCGCTATGCTAACCGGTGATGGTGACCTGGAAATGTTAGCCGCTTTTGAGGGAACACTAGGCGATGTGGTAGCAACTAAACTTGATATCTCGAGAAGCGCAAATGGTATCGAATCAAGCTGGGAATACAGATACTAATTTTATACTATTCAATTTTTTATAAAGAGGCTCAATTTGGGCCTCTTTTTTATTTAGGCTAAATCTTAACAGAATTTAACACATATAAACAATTAGAATAATTTAAATGCTAATTCGAAAACATTGTAGGATTATAACCAAATATCAACTGAATAATTGTGTAATTTATTTAAAAATCAATATTAATACAAAGCAAATTTATATTAAACAAAATTAAAGCTAAAGGCAATACATAATTTCGCAAATAACTTTTCAACAAGGCTATTCAGTATAAAATTCTATTATAGTTTACATTTTAGAACTTTATTTTAAAATGAGTAGATTGGCCGTCTTTTTTAAAAGGCAAAAACAAGCATTTAAACAAAACTTACATGAGACAGATTCTAAAATTAACAGCATAAGATTTTGACAAAATATTAAAAAGCATAACTTTACACAAGGTTTTAGCTCATTAAAATCATATAATTACCTTCCTAACAAGCTGATTTAACTATGAAAAAATTTTCCAATTTATTTTTAGGTGCTTTGCTGCTGATTTTTGTAGCGAATAATGCCTTTGCCCAAAGAAATTGCAGTGCAATGGATGTCCTTATGCAAAACGTACAACAGGATCCAAGCACCGTACAACGTATGATGGATATTGAGAACCACACTCAGGAGTTTTTGCGCAGCGATAATGCCGAAACTCGTGCTGTGGTAAGAATTCCTGTAGTGGTTCACGTACTATACAGAACAGCTAGCGAAAATATCAGCGATGCTCAAATTCAATCACAGATTAATGTTTTGAATCAGGATTTCCGCCGTACGAATGCTGACAGAACAACACTTTGGAGTCAGGCAGCTGACTCAGAGGTTGAATTCTGTCTTGCAAGCCGCGACCCCAACGGTATTGCGACTACAGGTATCACTCGAACAGCAACAACAGTTACGAGTTTCGGGACTAACGATGCTATGAAGTATAGCAACCAAGGTGGTAAAAATGCATGGCCAACCGATAAATACCTCAATATATGGGTTTGCAACATCGGCGGAGGCATTTTGGGTTATGCACAATTCCCTGGCGGCGGTGCTTATGCAACCGATGGTGTAGTAGTTGGTTATACCTATTTTGGAACTACCGGTACAGCACAGGCTCCTTTCAACAAAGGCCGTACAGGCACTCACGAAGTTGGTCACTGGCTGAATCTTCGTCACATTTGGGGCGATGGCCCTTGTGGTACCGATGACTTTGTGACCGATACCCCCGAATCGGATGCTGCTAACTATGGCTGTGCTACTGGTCATGTATCTTGTGGCACTGTCGATATGGTTCAAAACTATATGGACTATTCTGACGATGCTTGTATGAACCTATTCACATTGGGCCAGAAAAACCGCATGAAGGCCTTATTTGCAACTGGTGGCTTCAGAGTT
>JBIPOO010000169.1:0-8446 GCA_044379045.1 Saprospira sp. | reverse complement strand
AACATTGGGTATAAAAGTATAATTACCATTTTTGAATTTTGGGTGCCCATAGACCTGAAACTGTTTATTGGTTCCCCTGCCCATACTCACATTGGTTCCTTCGAAAAGACAAAGCGATGGATAGAGATAGATACTGTGCATATTGGGCAAATTTGGCGAGGGCTTTATGGGTAATTTATAAAATTTCCGATGCGAATAATTGCTGCATTCTACAAAATAGAGCTCACAATGCAGGCTGTCGGGAAGCCAGTTTTCACCATTGATCATCTGTGCATATTCGGCAGTGCTGAGACCATGTACAATTGGTATTGGGTGCAGCCCCACAAAGCTTTTCAGTTCCTTCTTCACAATAGGACCCGAAACAGCATGGCCCAAAGGATTCGGCCGATCGAGAATCAGCAGAGGAACCTTATTTCGGGCACAGGATTCCATCATATAACTCATCGTAGAATTAAAGGTATAAAATCTTGCACCTACATCCTGAATATCGAAAATTACAAGGTCGAGTTCCGACATAAGGGCCGAATCGGGTTTCATGTTTTTACCAAAAAGCGAAACAATGCTTATGCCCGGCAGACTATCATCTTCGATATGCTCTCCCCTGTCGGCTGTCCCGCGAAAACCATGTTCAGGAGCAAATATTTTCCGGATATTACAGCCCAGACTCAACAAGCTGTCAACCAAGTGAGTTTTACCAATCACTGAGGTCTGATTCACAACAAGCCCAAGTCTCTTACCTTTTATAAAGGAAAGATATTTATAGGTCTGATCTGCGGCAGGTCTGATATCGGCATGAAAAAATTTATTAGATTCTGAATCATCCGAAGACTGCGCTAATGCACAATTAATACATAAAATGATGCCTGCTAAGGAAGTAAAAAACAATCTGCCTGTATCCACAATCTAATGTTTAAAATCAGTTAAAAACAATATTCGGAAAATGTACAACAATTTATCAAAATTCAATAATTTTACAACGTTTAATGCCGTTTAGATGCATTAGAATTAAAATAAACAGCAGCTATTGAATTTTCCATTTTACATTGCCCGAAAAGTAGGCGTTACCTCCAGAAAATCATTCTCGAACATTATCATGCGTATAGCCATTGCCGCTATTGCGCTGAGTATCACTGTTATGATAATTTCTACTGCAACGGTAAGGGGTTTCAAAAGCAGTATTAGTGAAAAGATTTTTGGATTTTGGGGGCACATACACATTACGAGCAGTTATGCGCCAAGCAGCTATGCTTTTGAGGTATCACCTATGAGTATCAAACAGGATTATTATCCGGCAATAGACAGTATTCGAAGGATAACTTATGCGGTAGGCTTGAATGATCCAAATGACCTAAATGATCTCAACACTAAAAGTACACATGCCGGGATTCGCCACATACAGAGTTTTGCTCAAAAGGAAGGCATCATAAAAGCCAATGATCAGATTGAAGGCATCATACTGAGAGGCGTTGGTCCCGATTTTGACTGGAACTTTTTAAGCAGGTACATAACTGATGGCTCAAAACTCGATAGTTTAAAAAATGACAACCGTGATCAGATCATGATTTCGGAAACAACGGCCAGAAGGCTCAAACTGAAAGTTGGCGATGATTTTTTGATTTATTTTGTACAAGGCGGTAATGCACAGGCACAAAAATTCAGGGTAAAAGGCATCTTTAAAACCGGCCTTGAAGAATATGACAAACGCTTTGCCATAGTTCAACTCAATAAAATCCAGGAGCTCAACAATTGGAGGCCCTACCGAAACTATGGTCCCGAACATTGGCTGGAAGATGAAAAAATCAATCTTTTGGGTGTAACCGATACTAGTTTCAAAGAAAATCGAGCTGCGATTGCTGCTCATATAGTTTCCGGAAAAATTCCTGAATCTTTCGACAATCCCAATGAAAAAGGAATTATCATCACTAAACAAATTGCAGCACTCAGAAATAAAAATGTGGGTGATACTATACAATTCTCTTTCAAAGATTTCGGCAAGGATTTATATGTATACAAATACAAGGTTGCGGCTATTTATGAGGCCCCAAGCGACCCAAACTGGCAGATAACCGCAGTTGTACCCTGGCATAGCCTGGATGCTTTGAATAAGGAACTGCCTGCTCAAGTCTCTGGATTTGAGGTTTTTGTAGAGGACATGCGCGACCTTGATGCCTTTGGAAATTATATCAACAACAATATCCTGTTGAACCGCGAGCAATATGCCAATACAATTAAAGAATTGGAACCCAACATTTTCGATTGGCTCAGCCTGACCGATATGAATGAACTCATTATCCTGGTGCTCATGATTATAGTGTCAATTATTAATATGACCACCTCACTGATGATTCTTATTTTGGAACGAACCAATATGATTGGCATTCTGAAAGCCTTGGGAGCAAGAAACTGGAGCATCAGAGAGATTTTTCTGTACAATGCAGCTTATATTGTTGGCTTGGGAATGCTTATCGGAAATGTATTAGGCATTGGACTTTGTTTAATTCAGCATCATTTTGGTATTGTTACCCTACCCGAGGACATGTATTATGTCTCGGTAGCGCCTGTAAAACTGGAATGGTTGCCGATTGTTCTTCTGAATCTTGGAACACTTATTATTACCTTGGTTGTTTTGATAATTCCATCTTGGCTGGTTTCGAGAATTGATCCGGTTAAGGCGATTAGATTTAAGTGATTTAAAAATTAGTATCAAGTATCAAGTATCAAGTATCAAGAACCATCTCGTTCCACAGACGAGAGCGCTCTTTAAACGAAGTTCCGCGAAGCGCATCAATTATCGGTGAATAATGAATAACGAATAACTTTTTAGAGAACAGACAATCAGACATCAGACTTCCAAATACCATCTCGTTCTCCAAACGAGACCAATTACCAATTAACCAGCTGTAAGCAATAGACTCATATTTAAAACTTTCACTCTTTCATCTTTCACCCTTTCCGCTCTCATGATCCAAATCAACAACATAAAAAAATCGTACGAAAGCCTCGAAGTACTAAAAGGCGTAAATTTGACCATTAGAAAAGGAGAGGTTGTCTCAATTGTTGGAAAATCCGGAGCAGGTAAAAGTACCTTACTCCATATAATCGGAACCCTTGACAGTCCTGACAGCGGAGAGATCAGCATCAATGGACAAATGTTGAATAAAATGAAATCGAATGAACTGGCTAAATTTCGCAACGAAAACATAGGCTTTGTTTTTCAATTTCATCATCTTTTGCCCGAATTTACTGCATTGGAAAATGTTTGTATTCCTGCCTTTATCAAAAAAACGCCGGAAAAGGAAGCCAGGCAAAGAGCTGCCGAGCTACTCGACTATTTAGGACTATCGGAAAGGACTCATCACAAACCAAGTCAATTATCGGGTGGAGAACAGCAGCGTGTGGCAGTTGCAAGAGCACTTATGAATCAACCAGCAGTAATATTGGCCGATGAGCCAAGCGGAAATCTCGATACCGGCACATCAAAAGAACTACACGATTTATTTTTTAAACTAAGGTCAGATTTCAAACAAACCTTTGTCATTGTCACACACAATATCGAGCTAGCCGGCATGAGTGACCGCACACTGCGCATGAAAGACGGACTGATCGTAGAAGAAATCAGACATTTTGAGTAGCTAAACTTAGTTGCCCGATTTTTTAGAGAATATTCAATTCTGTTTTATCTTTGACGCAGAAATATCTTAAAATTTATAGTGAACAAATTTATCTGATAATATTATGGACAAGAAATTGAACGAACTTCAAAATAAGATTGCCGAGGCCAAACTGGGCGGAGGACAAGACCGTATTGACAAACACCACAAACAGGGCAAAATGACTGCCCGCGAGCGTATCAATTTCTTTTTGGATGAAGGTACATTCGAAGAAATCGGGATGTTTGTAACCCATCGTTGCAGAGAGTTCGGCATGGAAAACCAAATTATCTATGGCGATGGTGTAATCACAGGTTACGGAACCGTAAATGGTCGCCTTGTTTATGTTTTTGCGCAGGACTTTACAGTTTTTGGTGGTTCATTATCTGAAACGCATGCTGAGAAAATTTGTAAAATAATGGACATGGCCATGAAAAATGGCGCGCCTATTATTGGCTTGAATGACTCGGGCGGTGCACGCATACAGGAAGGTGTAATGTCACTGGCAGGATATGCTGACATCTTTTACAGAAATACCCTCGCCTCTGGTGTGGTACCCCAAATTTCGGCCATCATGGGACCATGTGCTGGCGGTGCGGTATACTCGCCTGCCATTACCGATTTTATTTTCATGGTGGAACATAGTTCTTACATGTTCATTACAGGACCAAATGTTGTAAAAACTGTTACAAACGAGGAAGTAAGTTCCGAAGAATTGGGTGGTGCAATGACCCATGCCATTAAATCGGGCGTAACCCATTTTACGGCTTCCAATGGCATGGAATGTCTCAATCAGATTAAAACCCTACTCTCCTATCTACCACAAAACTGTGAAGAAGAAGCGCCCAGATTGCCGTTCGAAGCTGGTGATGAACTCAGGCCAAAACTAAATAATATTGTTCCTGAGAATCCAAATCACCCCTACGATATCAGAGAAGTTATCTCAGGAATCGTAGATGAAGAAAGCTTTTTTGAAGTAAATAAAGACTATGCCGAGAATATTGTAGTTGGCTTTGCCCGAATTGCAGGTCGCAGCATTGGTGTAGTAGCCAACAATCCTATGGTTTTGGCTGGCTGTCTCGATGTTAACTGCTCGAGAAAAGGTGCGCGCTTTGTACGTTTTTGCGACAGTTTTAATATTCCGCTGCTGGTGGTTGAAGACGTACCAGGCTTCCTTCCTGGCACCGATCAGGAATGGAACGGCATTATTACCAATGGCGCAAAACTTCTTTATGCTTTTTGCGAAGCAACAGTCCCCAGAGTTACGGTCATTACACGCAAAGCATACGGCGGTGCTTACGATGTAATGAACTCAAAACATATTGGAGCAGATTTGAATTTTGCCTGGCCGTGTGCCGAAATCGCTGTAATGGGTGCTAAAGGTGCCACCGAAATTATTTTCCGTAAAGAAATCAGCGAAGCTGCCGATCCTGAGGCAAAGCTGAAGGAAAAAGAATTGGAATATGCCGAAAAATTTGCCAATCCTTATCAGGCAGCTGCTCGTGGATTCGTCGATGAGGTTATTGAACCGGCGTCTACCCGTATAAAACTAATCCGCGCTTTCCAAATGCTTGAAAATAAAGTAGCTGTAATGCCTAAGAAAAAGCATGGAAATATTCCGCTTTAGCGTGATAGAGCAGAAGAAGAAAGAGGAAAGATGAAAGTGCTGAATGGCCCGGTATGAGGTCAGTACTTTTCATCTAAGAAATTTCTTTCTTTTTCTCCTTTAGCACTTTTCATGATATTGAATAAATTTACATTTATACTGGCGAGGCGTTTCAAATGCTTCGCTTTTTTTATAGAAAAAACTAAGGCACAATTTTCTTATTGAAAAAAAATCATGTTTTTGTAGTTTTTTGTCAGTATGATTAACACGGGCATTCAAAAAATAAATGTGATTGATTGGCTATTTAATGACAAACTTTAAGTGATAAAAGCAATCATCAGTTTGGTAATTTAAATATATTATTTAGATTTACAATAGTAACCTAATCCTTCTTTATTAAAAGCTTCTAAATTTAAATAGTTTATTAGAAGATTTCTTAAGTTATCTAAATTTGAGGGTTCAATACATTGACAAAATGATTAAAGACGAATTTTCGTGGGTGGAAACCCACAGGCAATTAACTAAGTACCTTAGCTCAAAAGAAAACGCACAGAATGAAATAATTCAAGTTCTAAAAGCCGTAGGTATTGGGCCACTCAACGACAAAGAAACAAGTGATGGTCATGATATAGAATTAAAGGAAATAGACCCTTTCTCATTTTATTGCTATATTTATAAATATGGTCCAAAAAGAAGATTAGAATATCTTAAAAAAATAGCTGCAAACTTAAACTTAGCTATTCCTAATGGTGAAAGTGGCATACCTTCTGCCCAAGCCCAAAAAGTTTGGTTATTTCCTTATAAATTTGAGCGGAAGAACAATGAAATTGAACGACTCTGGTCTTTTTTTAATAAAGCAATTTCAGATACAATAACAGAGAATGATTTTCAGGACATTCTACAAATTAGAAGCACGGGTAAAACTAAAATAACAGAAGTATTATTCTATGTTAATCCTGAAAAATATCTTCCTATAAATGGACCTTCAAAGCCCTATATACAAGAGGTTCTAGGTTTGAATCCAAAATTTAGTAGCTACAAAGAGTATATCGAACTTCTTGAAAAAATAAAAGCTAAGACCCCTAATTCATTTTATGAATTATCTTTCGAGGCTTGGAAATGGAATAATGCAAGAAAAAAAATCAATTATTGGGTATTTCAAGGAAACCCAAATGCTTTTGATTTTGAAAGCGCTTTACGGAATGAACTTATAAGCGAATGGACAGTAAGTGCCCACAAAGACAAAATAAAAGTTGGCGATAAAGTAATACTGTGGATTACAGGTAGCAATTCCGGTTGTTATGCACTTGCTGAAATAAGTTCAGAGCCATATCAAAAAACAACATCAGCTGATGATCATTTGTGGAAAATTGAGGACAAAAACACTCTAAAAGCTGGTCTAAAAATTACTCATAATTTAGTTGACACACCTATTCTAAAAGATAAAATTTTAAATGTAGAAGAATTGTATAACATAAATGCAGGAAATCAAGGGACTAACTTTACAGCATCCGAAGAGGAATATAATGCAATGCTGGATTTAATTAAAAATTCTAACAAAAAACAATATTGGCTTTATTCCCCAGGTGAAAATGCTTATATGTGGGACGAATTTTACAGAGATGGTATTATGGGGCTAGGTTGGGATGAAATTGGAGATTTAACTCAATACAAAAGTCGTGATGAAATAAAGAAAGCATTAGTGGATGCTTATGGAGGTGAAGGTTCTAAAAAAAATGATGTTTCTGCTAACGATGATTTTCTTAATAAACTAAGGATTGGTGATGTAATAATAGTAAAAAAAGGAAGAAGCGATTTACTTGGTTATGGTGTTGTTATGTCAGACTATATTTTCGATAATAATCGAAAAAGCTATAAAAATACGAGAAAAGTCGATTGGAAACTTAAAGGAAAATGGAATGTTGGCTTTCAACTAGTTTTAAAAACACTGACTGATATTACAAAATATCCTTCTGAACATCCTGATTATGATACCTATTACGAGAGGTTATTAGGAACAATGGAAGGTAATAAAAATTCATTAGGAAGAAAAGAAGAATATCTCGAAATGACAAAGCATCCCCTCAACTGCATCCTATACGGCCCTCCCGGCACCGGAAAAACGCACTATACTGTTTTAAAAGCTGCTGAAATAATTGAGAATAGAACGATAGATTCATACGATGAAGCGCTGAAAATATTCAAGGCTAATCTTCATAATCAAATTGAATTTATCACTTTTCACCAAAACTACAGTTATGAAGATTTTATTCAAGGGCTAAGACCAGATACTGATAATAATGCTTCCTTAGTTTTTGACAAAAAAGATGGTGTATTTCTTAAAATAGCAACTGATGCGCTTTTTGAATATTATAAAGGAATCAAATCTAATCAGGAAAATAGAGGAGAACAGGATATCGATTTGAACGAGGCTTATCTTGACTTTATTGAACACTTAAAAAATATCGAAAATAAATATTTTGAAACAAGCACAGGTTCAGTAATTCACATAAGTGGTTTCACCAAAAATGATAATATTGAGTTTAAACATGGGGACAGTTCCAGAAATTATTTAGTATCTGCAAACAGGTTATTAAAGTTGTATCATATTTTCCCTGATATAAAACATATTAAAAATGTCCATAATGATATCAGAGATGCAATTGGGGGTTGTAACACCACCGTTTATTGGGTTGCGCTAAAAGAGTTTATTTCATTTATAAATAATGTAAATAAGAAAATCAATATTGAGGAAACCAATATTGAGAAATACGATGAAATTGGTTACGAGTCGAAAAAGAAATTTTTATCTACCGTAGAATTAGATACCTTGAGACAGGTCCCTAATTCAGCAGTTAAAAACTACGTTATCATTATTGATGAAATCAATCGGGCAAATATCTCAAGAGTGTTTGGTGAGCTTATCACTCTGATTGAATCTGACAAACGCTCTCATGGCACAATACCATTAGAAGCTAAGCTCCCATCGGGTGATACTTTTGTTGTGCCTTCCAATCTTTATATCATTGGCACAATGAATACTGCCGATAAATCTATCGCGCTTTTGGATATTGCGCTAAGAAGAAGGTTTGAGTTTGAGGCCATGTATCCAAAATATGAAATTAAAAATCAAGAAATTTATGATGTTGAGATTCTCAAAAAAATCAATGAACGAATCGTAAAAACTAAA
>JBIPOO010000168.1:0-8475 GCA_044379045.1 Saprospira sp. | reverse complement strand
AAAAGAAGATTGCCTACGCGGCGTGCGTGTGGATATTGGCCTACGGCTAGTGGGGCACGGGGGGAGTTTAGGAGTTCTTTGTTCATTTTTTTGGTATCAGGTGTTAAATTTTGTATAAAGTATTAAGTATCAAGTAGCAGGTATCAAGTATCAGGTACTAAAACCTTTTTGCTTATTGTCTGCCACAATTCAGTAAAAATTTATGTTTTTTATCAGGAACAGCTCAATATTTAAGGAAAAATCTTGATACTTGACCTGATACTTGCTACTAATTAAGAAATCTCGATGCATACGTTCTTTGGTTCTGTGAAAAAGTTTAAAGCATAAAATCCGCCTTCGCGGCCCACACCAGAGTCTTTTACTCCGCCGAATGGCGTACGTAAATCACGCAACAGCCAGCAATTTGTCCAGACAATGCCCGATTGCAGTTGTTGTGCCATGCGAGCAGCGCGGTTGATGTTTTGTGTCCAGATAACAGAGGCTAAACCATAACGAACCGAGTTTGCCATTGTCAGTGCCTCATCTTCGCTGTCGAAAGGCGTAATGGTCACTACGGGGCCAAAAATTTCTTCCTGATTGGTGCGGCAATTATAATCTAAACCTTCAATAACTGTCGGGGCTACAAAATAACCATTGGCGCAGCGTCCTTCGGGATTTACTGCGTAACCGCCTGTTAATACTGTGCCGCCCTCTTCTTTGGCCAGTTCAATATAGGATAGAATTTTTTGCTGATGATCTTTCGAAACCACTGCGCCGACATTGACTGCCTCGAGCGGATCTCCGATTTTTAATTTGGAAACCTTTTCGACAAAATCGGTCTTGAAACGTTCATAGATGCTTCGTTCTACAAAAATTCTGGAACTGCAGAGGCAAATCTGTCCCTGATTGGCAAAAGAGGAGCGTACGGTGGTAGTCAGCATTTTATCATATTCACAGTCGGCAAAGATAATGCTGGGATTTTTACCACCCAATTCTAGGGATAGTTTTTTGAATTTGGGCGCCGCAACTGCTGCAATTCGTTCGCCTGTGGCGGTGCCGCCGGTAAAGGAAATCGCCTTAATTTCGGGATGTTCCACAATAGCCTGTCCGGTTTTGCCACCCAATCCGTGTACAATGTTCAGTACGCCTGCCGGCAATCCTGCATCGATGCAGATTTTCGACAGCAGATAGGCGGTCATGGGTGTTACCTCCGATGGTTTGGCCACTACGCAGTTGCCCGATGCCAAAGCGGGAGCTATTTTCCAACTGAAGAGGTAAAGCGGGAGGTTCCAGGGCGATATGCAACCCACCACACCAATCGGTTGTCGAATGGTATAGTTGATGACTTTGTCCTCCATGATATGCGCCTCGCTTGCCCAATGTAAAATGGCAGTTGCAAAGAAATGGAAATTCTGGTTGGCTCTTGGGATATCTACGGCTTTTGCCAATGACAGTGGTTTGCCATTATCAATACTCTCTGCCAAGGCCAATTCATCAAGTCTTTCCAGAATAAGATCTGCTACCCGCACAAGGATGCGCGAGCGCTCGGCTGCGGGCATGACCGACCAAGCCGGAAAGGCAGCTTTTGCAGCCTGTACGGCTTGGTCCACGTCTCTATGGTCTGAATCGGGTATCTGGCTGTACACTGCTCCGATGGCGGGGTCGTAATTATCGAGGTAATTGCCGCTTTGCGGGGGAGTGAGTTGGCCGTTGATGTAGTTTTGTAGTTTTTGCATTTTGGTATCAGGTATCAAGTATCAGGTATCAAGAACCGAAGTTCCGCGAAGCGAATCAATACTTCTGACTTTTGTTGAAATTTTATTTTTTTGAACGACTAGTTTGCCTTTGGCGGTGATTTTTTTGTCTTATTGTGATTACAAACTCTTCGTCCTACCCCCATCTACCGGCAGATTTATTCCATTGATATAAGATGCTGCGGGTGATGCCAAAAAGGCGATTACTGCTGCAATTTCTTCAGGTTCGGCGAAGCGTGCAGCTGGAATTTCGGCCATCATTTCATTGCTTACAGCTTCGCTGCTATGGCCAGTTTTATTGGCTTTATTATAAATAATCGACTGCAGGCGAATGGTATTTGTAGCGCCTGGCAATACATTATTAACCGTGATGCCGTATCTGCCCAGTTCATTGGCCAGGGTTTTTGCCCAGCTTGCCACTGCTCCGCGGATAGTGTTCGAAACACCCAGATTTTCCAGAGGCTGTTTTACTGAGGTGGAAATGACATTGATAATGCGTCCGTAGCCACTGTCGATCATGCCCTGCATGACACTTTGTACCAAAATCTGATTACAGATGAGGTGCATTTCAAAAGCTGCGCGAAAGGCATCGATGCCAGCTGTATGTGCTGGTCCGGCTGCGGGGCCTCCTGTATTATTTACAAGGATATGTATGGTTTTATTGCCCGAAAGATAGCTCTGCAAAGACTCCTGAAGTAGGCGTGGCTCGCTGAAATCCGCTGAGAAATAGTCGTGTTCTTGTCCCTGGCTAACATCGAGGCTATCCATTGCATCCTGAAGTGTGGTTTCATTTCTAGCTACGAGTATTACATTGGCGCCTAAGGCTGCTAGTTCTATCGCTGCTGCTTTTCCGATTCCCTGTGTGCTGCCGCAGACTAGTGCGTTTTTTCCTTTGAGTGAGAGGTTCATTATTATTATTTTGAATATGAGCTGATTTGAAAATTTAGTACTTGGTATCAGGTATCAGGTATCAAGACTTTTTCTTGTCATTTAAGATTTGGTTTGATAAGTAGGTGTTATAATTATCACGAAGCGCATCAAGACTTTTTATAAAGTATTTCTTTAGTTGGTTAGTTTGCATTTGGTCTCGTTCTTCAAACGAGTTGGTAGTTGGACAATGTGTCTGATGTCTGGTGCCTGATAATCTAATCAAGTGCAAAAATAGTTAATTATCGGTACATTGAAAAACTAAAGAGGATCAGTAATAATTTTATTCAAGAGAAATACAATTGGAGCTTTTAAAAAAAATAAGTTTAGTTAATTCCTTTTCAGTTTTGATGGTCTTCTCTATGCCAGTTGAACTTTTTTAAATTTCAACTGTGATAAATAATTTTAAGGACAATTAAACCCAAATCCGTCATTAGAAATTCTATTCCAAGCCTAAATTGCTGTGAAACTAAGCACTTACTTGTTTTTTGGGTTTTGAAATAGGGGTAACTATTTCTTCACCCCAAAAAACTCCGTGAGTACTTATTTTCTTTACCCTTTAGGCTTTCATAACGAACTCTAATGACGGATTCGGGTTAAAAAAGTCAATAATTTATCTAAAAATGCTTTAGGCTCTTTTTGGAAAGACTTTTTTGTGGTAAAATCTGAATTAATTAAGTTTAGGAACTTATATGTATGTAAAGTGGAACCAATTATAAATCATCTGGAGATTATTATACATTATTTGTAGACAGGCTCTGTCGTTATAGGGGTCTATTAATAATGGCTCTAGTGTATTAAACCGATTAAAAACCATCAAATTTGAATATAAAGGAAAAAAAAATGGCCGTAGCATGATTTATTCAACTAATGAAAAACCAATCTACGACCAAATTTATAAACCTGATGTTTGACTACATAAAATCAGGTAAATGAGCTGTCAATTTTAATTATAATTTTATTAAACGGGTGCAAAAAGTACATCAACTTATGATTGCTTACTGTTAAGTATATACTCTTGAGCGCATTCAAATTGGTTTTATTCTGTTGGTGGTACATACTCATCAGCGTCAACAAATTCGTCGTCGTCGTCGTCTTCTGTTGGTGGTACATACTCATCAGCGTCAACAAATTCGTCTTCGTCGTCTTCGTCTTCATCTCCGTCTGCAGGTTGAATTTCATCAACATTTATATCAACTGTCTTAGTCGTGTATTCTGTTTGTGAATTAAAATCAAAGCCTTCAATATTTGGATTTTGAAAATCAAAGCCTTCAATATTTGTAAAGATAGGAGTTTCTAATTTATTTAAATTAACCGTATATTGTTCAGGATTATAATTAACATTGGTTAAATCAACTTCTCCTAAATTAGAAGCATCAAAGGATCCAAATGAAAAATTGTTGAAAATCGGAGTCTCCTCTGTTTGTATGGGGGCAGGACCAAAATTAATTTCACTATTCGCACCTAAGCTACGAAATGCATCACCATTAATTAAAAAATCATATGTATTCATAACAGCACTAGCCGTACCTACAGCCGCAGAACCAACCGCAGAACCAACCGCACCTGCCACAGAACCAACCGCACCAACCACAGGACTAACCACAGGACTAAGGTAAGGAGATATTGTATTAAATATTGTAGTTACTGTTGCAAAAGCACTAGCTACGAAATTTTCTATCCTTTTAGACCTTTGTGTTAAAACTTTTATTTGACATTCTCCACCTGGCACATATCCCCAGTCAAACTTTTTGCCATTTGCAGCTGGCGTGTAAGATATTGCATATTGTGGTACTTCTATGCTAAATAAATCAAATTTTTTCGGTATTGGCCAGTCGTATTTTGCTTTCAATTCAGGAAATGCTGGAAATGTATATAATGCAGAATAGTATTTTGCGGATTCTTTATATTTATCTTCAAGTAGTTTGTACTTAGCGACAAAATCAGCATTTAAATCAACAACCATTGCTCCTTCAAGAAAAACTTTAAGCGAAAACGGATCAAGAATCCCTTCTAATCTATCCACATCTGCTTTGTTCTTCTTGTCTGCTGGTAAATATGATAAGTAGCATCTTCCAAGAGCGGCTTTTGCAATTAACCTACCCTCAAAAGAAACATCGACATGAAAAAAATCGGGGCTGAATCCAAAAACGCTTAGCACAACTTCAACCTTTTTAGGTAACATTACACCAATTATAAACTTAACTCCCCCATTAATTCTTGCCTCTGCTACCCCTGAAATATCTAATTGTCGAGCACCAGTTTTGGCTAAGAACTCTGCCGTAAGAGAAAACCTCAAATAATATTCATGCCATACAAAAGGACTTATAGGCGTACATGTAGTAAAAGCCTCATAAGTAAGCAATTCTTTCTTTAAACCTTTTGTAAATTTTTTTATCCAATCTTGTGCTGGTTTTGGAATCTCTGCAGCTTTTAAATTACCTGAATAAACTTCAGCTCCAATAACTCCAGCAGCAAATGTTGATTGTGCTACAGTTACCAAGCTCCCTATTCCCAAACCTTCTATAACTTCATCAATAGAATCTATATGGTTTTGATACTGAATTACTAGATCAGCAGCAAGTTCAGCGAGTGGATCTTGATCTACTAAACCTAATTCTTTCGCTAAGAAATATTTTTTTTTAAGTTTTATTACAAAACCTATTTGTTTTAAATAATAGTTTTTCCAATCGCGCAACCATAATATCTTTTCAGGTATTCCCGTAGGTTGTTCCTCGGTTAATTTTTTCTTTGGCATAATAGATATTTTTAAAATTGAAAAATAATTTTATTCTATGAAAGAGTCGAAAGTAAATCTTTTCCACTCGGTAATTTTATTGGTGGTGTCTTACTCAAATCCTTTATTAATAAATCAACCTTTTCTGTCGTCATATTAAGTTTAGCTTCATTTTCGGTTAGAAATTTTTGAAATTTTAAAAAGGCTTTGTCTTTATCAAATAAATCATTTTCTTCTACGTCAATATTGGGATCGAAATCATCATCAGGACCAGATTCAGCCTCATTATCAGTATCATCATCAATATCATCAACATATTCGGCTTCTTCAGCTTCTGGAATAAGGAGATCAATCAACCTATTTTTGATTTTTCCTATTGTTGGAATCAATCCAAGCATAGGCTGGACCTTGTCATTTATTTTGACTTTTATATTATCGCTGAGTTGATTGAATAATTCTTCGAGATCTTCGATTTTATCATCCAGTAATTCGACGACATTGAGGTATTCTTTATCGACCTGATTGTTTTTGATTGCGGGTACAATTTCAGACATAACTTTGCCTTTAAAAATACCTGCAATTTCTGGCATCAAAGCTTTTATCTTGTTAAAAATCTCGGCATCATTATTAGGCGATTTTACATTTTGCTCCTCTGTTTTAGTACTTTCGCTGCCTGAATCATCCGTATCAGCTGTTTCCATCTCAGCATCTGCAGCGATAAGAACTTCCAGAATAGCTTTGATTTTATCAAACAAAGCTTCACCCTTCATTTGTAAAAGCTCAGGAACAAGACCACCTAATTTTAGTTCTACTTTTGCTTTCAGACCTTCGGGGCCATCATTTTCTACAGAAATAGTTCCGCCGCCTGATTTTTTTAGCAAATGAAGCTTTTCTTTTTTCAGACGCTTCATCTCAAGTTTCATCTCAGTTTCCTTTTTAAAAGGAATTGCGATACAGGTTTTTTTACCTTCAAGTTTGTAGTCAACCAAAAAGATAGCTGCATTGGCTTTTTTCCATAGTGCTTTGTTTTTGAAGGCCTTTATATAATCGGCCTTATTCATGTCCTTGATACTATCCAAGGTTAATTCGTCTGCCATATGTCGGATTTATTAAGTTTTTAAATTATTTAAAATTGTAAAATTATTGTTTTTGATTCTTGGCTAAAACATAATAAGCTATTTCGGTATGGATTATTATTTAAATAATCTATAGAACTTGTTTTCTCAAATCGTCTGCCTTAGCCCCCAAAACATAGAAATCAAGTGAATGAATACATTCTTTAAAAGTTGGATCCAATTCTGAAGTTAATTCGCTGTAAAAAAATGGGTTTGGATTTTCTTCGGTTTTAATTCCAAGGATATTTCCATTTAAATTCAAAGTTAATTTTGAGGGAGGAGATCCCGCATTAGTTTCAAAAATCTCTATAGAAACTTCTTTAGTATCTGCATTGATAATTTTATAAAAACCACAATTGGATTCTTGATTTAAAACCAGCATAATGGCTCTCTCAGTAACCATAACATAAGAATTTTTAAGCATTTTAATCAGCCCATCAATCAGTGCTGCAGGTAAGTTGCTATCAATTTTGTTCAATTGAATATCGAATTTAAATAATTTTCCAAAAAAGGAATTTAAATGTGAGTTTTCATTTTCCTTAAATGCATCAGTCAATTCATTTTCTAATTTTTGGGCTTGAATTTTAAGCTCTTCGCCCAACAGCTTACGAATAATTTCACGTACATCATTGTTTTCGCCCTTGAGAGGGTATAATAAGTTAAAAGCTTCCCCTTTTTTCTTTTCTGCAAAGAGCGCTAAGCCCATTCCAATCATACCTGCCATATAAAATCCATCTATTTTAGCTAAATTTTCGAAAGCATTCCTTGCTTCTACCAATTTACCCAAACGCAAAAATATCTCCCCTTTCAATTGTAAAATATCTGATTTAGCATTATCTTCTGTTAGTGCACTTGCCGCTTCAAGATCAGAAATTGCTAATTCGTATTTCCCTAATTGGTAATTAACCTTAGCTCTTTCAAAAAAATAATCTGCAGTAGTTGGATCATTTTCAATCAAAAGGTCAATTATTGATAATGCTTCTTCTTTTTTATTCAATTTGATTTTGACATCCAAAAGGTATTCGTAGACTGTCTCATTAAATTTGCCTTCTTTTTTTTCTGATTCAATTATTACTGTAAATTCATTTTCTGCCGCTTCAAATTCATTTTCTGAGTAGAGCAATTTTCCGTAATTAGATCTGTAATAAAGATTATCAGGTAAATGCGCGACTAATTTTTTTAAGGTAATAAGTAATTCGGAATTCTTTTCTGGTAGGTTAACATAAATCTCTGTTTTAATTATTTCAAGAATTTCACTAAATTCATCAGATTCCGCGGCAGCTACATCATTCATTGCAGATTCAATGTTTTTTAAACGTACATTGATAGATGCTCTACAGATATAAAGATCCTTGTTATTTAGGTCTAATTGTATAGCCCTGGTGTAATAATCTAATGCCGCTTCAAAATTTTCATCATTTAGATAACAATTTCCCAAACCTAATAAAGCTTCATAGTTCTTATTATCAGATTTAAGGATTAATTCGTAAACCAACTTTGCATCATCGAAATATTTTTGTAATTTCTTAATGTCTGCGAAGCGAAGTTTGTACAAAACATTATCATCGAGTTCAATAGCTTTGCCAAAACAAATTTCAGCATTTGAATATTTGTAATTCAGAAGATTGCCTTCGCCAAGAAAATAATAACCGAAAGATTCTTCCGGAAAATTCTCCACGGCTTGTGTCGATAGATTTATTATTGTTTCTGCATTGTTGTTTTTTAATGCATCCTCTAATTCTAAAATAAGATTTTCCTTGTTCATAATATGTTTTTGTTTGTTGTCTAATTATTTTAAGTAATTAAATTTTTCTGAGATTCAATAGGTTTATGTAATTGTTATCTTTTATCTAAAATCAGAAACTTTTTATTTTTCTAATGTACGTTTTAGCTTGTTTAGGTATTGAAAGTTTTAAAAACAACACTTAAAAATTGTCGTAGAAATAAGTTTCGAAATATATTT
>JBIPOO010000167.1:0-8511 GCA_044379045.1 Saprospira sp. | reverse complement strand
GGTAAACCAAAACTAACATTGAAAATCATATTTTTGTCGTCTAAATCGATGCTCAAATCATCCATTTTGAATTTCGGATTTTTGGGCATGCCGCTAAAACAATCTTTACTATCCTCAGCATTGTAGAATTTGCTGTATTCTTCAAGGATTTTATCATTGAGCTTCGAAAAAAGTTCGGGCATTTTGTCATTAAAAATTACTGAGTTTTTAACTTTTTTACCATCGAGCATGAGCTCATAGGAATAACTGTAGCGGCCTTTCATGTCGGGATAGCCAACAGATTTTGTCTGAATATTTCCATATTGGCAGTTTTTGGTAATTATGGGATCGGGACCCTCTTTTTTCTCTTCAGTTTTACAGACAGCCGTTTTTGGTGATTCTTTTTTCTCTTCCGTTTTTGTTTCCGTTTTTGTTTCCTCTTTTGTTTCTTCTTTTTCTTTATTTTCAGATACGGGCGCTGTACAACTGTGTAAGAAGCCAATTAGGATAAAGGCCGAAAGCAAGACTTTAAATTTTTTCATGTCAAATTTTTTAAGATTAGATAATTTTGTCAAATATATGTTTTATTTTGAAAAATACACACCCCCATTCACCGTAGCCCTCTTTGCGCCAGTCACTTCGGGTATAGAGTTTGGAACTTCTTCAAGGCGCAGCAGACCCAACAATGCTACTAGCATAGCTTCCTTAAAATCAATGATTTCTTTTTTAGGAATCTGTACTTCAATATTCAATTCCGATAGTTTTTCATTGAGTTTTTCCACCAAAAAAATATTATGGCAGCCGCCACCACTCAATAGCATTTCCGAAGGAACAGGCTGTTTGTTTTCTTGACTTTGAATTAGTCTAATGGCTTCGCAAGAGGTCGATACAGTTAGTTCTACAGCTGTTCGCATCTGATCTTCGAGTGAGCGTCCGCTATCAGAAAACATCGGCAAAACCTTATTTCTTATCCATTCATTTGACATCGATTTAGGATACCGTTTCCCAAAAAAATCAAGTTTTTGCAAGGCAATTAATAACTCAGGATCAATTTCTCCGCCTCTTGCAATTTCGCCGTCTTTGTCAAATTTCAGATCTGCCTTTTCTGCCAGAAAATTAAATACCTGATTGGCAGGTGCCAGGTCAAAACCCAACCATTTTCCTGCGATGTTGGCAGAAATATTGGCTATACCGCCTATATTCATATAATAATCATAACCCGGAAACAAATAAAGGTCGGCAACAGGAGCAAGTGGCGCGCCTTCACCATTCAGTGCAACATCCTGCATTCTGAAATCGCAAATAACAGTCTTTCCAACAGTTGCAGCAAGCGCATTTCCATTACCTATCTGTATACTGTACCTTCGCGATGGGTCATGAAAAACTGTATGGCCGTGCGATGCCACAAAATCAATCTGTCCAAGCTGATTTTTTTTAATAAAACTATTGAGCAGTTCGCCCAGATAATAAGAAAAATAGATATCGGTCTGTGCAAAAGTGAGCGCATTCTGTTGAGGAAGTGCTTTGAGTCTTCTAACCCAGAGCTCTGAATAGTGCATAGTTTCCGATAATAAAAGTTTCCACTCGCTGAGCTGATTGTTTTCCCAATAGAGCCGACAATAGGCAATATCGAGACCATCTAAAGAAGAACCCGACATCAGTCCGATGGCATAGTATGTTTTATTCATTTGCACATGTATAAATTTTAAATATGATGTATTTAAAATACTTCAATAAATCAAAAGAGAACATACAAGCTTTAGAATCGTTTAGTATGTACAAAGATACAATCTCTTTGCTTTGATATTATTAATTAAAATCAACCTTTTAAAAATTAGCAGCAGGAACTTTTTAAAATAAGCGCTACTTATCGTATTTTGCGACAAGTAGTTACATAATAAATTATCATTACAATAATGGAAAGACCAAATCAAAATGAGTACGGTACCTTTTACGCCTATTATATAAGCCTGGTGCCCGAGGGAGATATTATAGAACTGATGCGCAGCGAACATCAGAAAACACAGGCAATTCTGCAACAGATTCCACCGCATAAGGGCAATTTCAAATATGAAGAGGGGAAATGGACAATTAAGGAACTGCTTCAACATATGATCGATAGCGAACGGATTATGAACTATCGTGCCCTTCGCTTTGCGCGTAAAGACAAAACGGAATTGCCCGGATTTGAACAGGATGATTATGTATCTGTATTGGAAGAAACAGAACGCTTTCCCCTGTCAACCTTTGTTGAAGATTGGGAAATTTTACGCGAAAATACAGTCAGACTTTTTAGTCGCTTCAATGATGAAGAATCTAAAAGGACAGGTAGGGCAAACAATAATACTTTTTCAGTAAGGGCATTGGCTTATATCAACGTTGGGCACGAGATACACCACCGAGGTATATTACTCGATCGCTACTTAAAATAAGCAGTTGATTATATGTTGAAGAAAAAGCCCCCGTTTTCAAGTGAAAACGGGGGCTAAATTGTTAAGACTTAGTCTTATAATTATTTCTTAACGATACGCTTGCTTGAAACTTTACCGTTAGCATGTACATTCATGAAGTAAACACCAGAAGGATAGTTTGAAATATCCCAGCTGCGGCTTTCAGTTGTTACATTTTTGGCAAATTTGATGTCGATAACACGGCCAGTCAAATCTGTAAGAATGTATTTTACATCAGAAGCATTGTCTAACTCAAGATTAACTGTAAAGTCTTTAACTGTTGGGTTAGGGAAAAGTTCCACCCCTTCGAGTTCTGCAATTGTAGTATTAACCGAAACAGGAGCAGCAAATTTCAAAACCATTGAAGGCTCTGGACCACCATTCCATCCGTATTCAAAAGCTTCAATGGCAGGAGCTGTACCTGAAGGAACACCATCCTGAACAATCAAAGGATTGTAGAACTGGAAATTTGAACCATTGCCAAAAACAAAACCATCATGATTGATAGTTTGTCCATAAACAAAAAGACCATTTCTGATACCTTGTGCACCTGTAAGACCATTGTTCAAACCTGGAGCAACATCGTTTCTCTGGTAGATTGAAATATAATAGATAGAAGTATCCTTGAATTCAAAAGTGTTGAAAGTGTTGATGTCAATAAAGTTGGTAAGGTTTCTAACATAACCAGCACCTGGAGTAACTGTAACAGTGTCTGTAACAATAGCCTGGAGCGATTTGTCAACAAGGATATCGAGTACGCCATCGCCATTGTCAACGATTTTGTAGATACGGGCCTGATAAGAAGCCTGAGTTGCAGTAGCTGAAGTAGCAGAGAACAAGCGAACCTGAAGTGTGTCGAGGATTTCGCCAAGACCATTAGGCATGTAGTACATAGTACCCCATTCTTGTAAAGCAATGAAGTTTGGAGGTGTTACGCCAGGAAGGTATGCATTGTCACCAAAAGGACCGCCATCGGTTGCAAGGTCAACTTTCGACCAAATATTCTGTGTAAGGTTGAAGGTACCTCTTACAGTGTCGCTAGTTGGTTTTTCGTCAGTGTTATCAGAAACGACAATGTACTCATAACGGTAAGCACCTACAGTTGCCCAAGACATGCTTGACATATCTTTTACATTCCAAACGGTAGAGTCAGAGGCAACAGTACCGTAACGGATAGTATCAGTGTAAACATTTGTAAATGTTGATGGAGCAGTAAAACGATCAACATTCAAACGAACATAAGTATTAGGAGCAGCATTCACACCACGATTGGTAACTGTAGCACCAAAAAATAGTTCTGCAAGTTCCAATTGATTAACTGGCATGTATTGGAAACCGGGAATACGAACGATATCGCGTGTCCAACCGTTGGCATCTTCAGATGGAAGACCCAAAGCAAGGTCAAATGCAGGAGTTGGTTCAACTGAGATGTTGTCTACGGCAAGACCGCCAGCCCACTGAGCAAGGTCTTCATATTTGAAAGCAATCCAAACTCTTGGTTGACCTGCATAGGCACCCAGGTTGACGCTTTTACTTGACCATCCACCGCTGTTGGTACCTTCGCTTAAAACGCTAGTCCAGGTAGCACCGCTATCGGTACTAACTTCAACGCCCCAAAGTGAGCCATAATATTGCTCTGAATAGAAATCAAAGTTGATGGACACCCCAGATACTGTACTAAAGTTCAGTTCAGGTAAGATAGCGCGCTCATTGGCCATGTTGCAATTACAGTCATCATCGTTGATGTAAAGAAATTTTGTAGTTGCAGGAACTGCAAAATACTGTGAGCTGGCAGCAGCTTCGTTGCCTACTCTCCAACCTTGAGAGTTTCCAACACTGGTGTCTTGGGCCCATCCAGTTGGCAAACCATTGCCACTCATAGTGCCCTCAAAGTTTTCTGTAAGAATGGGCTGAGCATTCAGTCCCATTACTGACAGAACTAGGCCCAAGGACATTAAAATTTGTGTGAAATTGATTTTTAACATAATTGTCAGAAATTTCGATGTTTAAAAAATAGGCATTTTTTGCCAAAAATTTAAAAGACTGCAATAATAAGATAAATTTACCTGAAAATCCAATAAAATACTCAACAATAATTATGAAAAAAGGGGTAACACTAAAAAATGTTACCCCTTTACAATAATGTTTGTTATTGTTTGATAAATCTTTGGGTCCGAAGTCCCTTATCCGTTTTAACAGTTACAAAGTAAACACCTGCAGGCAGTCTGCTGATATCGTAGCTGTAAATTTCTTCTTTGAGATTTTTACGGTTCACTACATCCAGTACCTGACCGTTGATGTTTGTGAAGATATAAGTTGCAATAGAGGTTTCCTGACCGAAAGATAATCTTAAGTTTAGTTCTTCTGTTGCAGGATTCGGATAAAGTTCCATTGTCGCTTCAATGTCTTCAAAATCACCAGTAGCAACAGGATTCACAATCGTTGTATCAAATGGATTGAGGTTACCTCCCAACACTAAACGTATAGAAGGAGTGAGATCGGCACCGAAACCAATCCAGTTCCAGTCGTTGGTTGCTGACACAAAAGTGGTACTGTTTGCTTGAGCAATACGTGCAGGAGCTGGGTGACGGGGCTTCATATCTGCCAAAATAGCCGCATTGATAGAGTAGTTTAATTCGTCGGCACCATACCAGGCGCAGCGGTAAGCAGTGCCTACTGCCAAACCCTGTGCATTGCGCTGGTCTAAGGTTACAAAATAAACACTGGTATCTTTAAGGTACAGCGTAGAAAAAGTATTCAGGTCGATAACGCTTACAGTCCTTGCACGGTACTGTCCGGCAGTGAGTGGCACTGTATCGAGTCCGATACCAACCAATGAAAGTTCGTTGGTTGTTGCACTGGTATTGAGTGTGCCGTCGCCGTCCACATCGCGGAATTCATAAACACGAACTGTGATGGGTGCAGCAGTAAAACCGCTTACCAGTGAGTTTGGCGCATACACTCTGAAGTTTACCGAATCGAGTCTTACACTGTCGCGTGCACCGCCAGGGAAGTAGAACATTGAACCATGTTCAAATTCTGTTACCACATTACCAGCTGAGGCTCCAGGGAAAATTGGTCTATTGGCAAAAACTTGATTATCGGTCGTGTTGAGACGGCATCTTGAAAAATATTTTTCGGTAATGCTGAATGTATGGCGCAGCGTATCGTTCGATGTTTTACCATCGGGAAGGTTGTGAACCGCAATAAGGGTTGCTCTGTAGTTCCCGAAAGTGTCAATCATATTGAGATTGGGGAAATTTGCCTGATCTGGCGTAATAAGCTCTTCTGAACGTACGGTATCAACCGGAATTGAACCTGTGAAGATGCTGCTCCAACCAGTTCCAACCTGCTTTTCAAGGATGTAATCAATTCTGGCATTGTTGGCCGGAAGGATGTCTTTAGCACCAAAGTTAGTGACGCGTGCAGTGTAGAAATAGTTACTGAGGTCCTGCTGTGTGATTGGTGAAAAGCGATAATCGGAAGTATAAGTAGTTGTAAAACCATCGCCCAGTGTGTTGCCGGCAGTCTGTCCGCTGATAGCAAAATCATAATCGGGCGTAATAGTTAGCGAAAGGTCGTCCACCATTGCGAAATAATAATAACCATCGAAGGTAAAACGGATTTTACACTGAGTCAGATTAGTTGCGCCATCCAAAACACCAAAAAGCGGAATTTCGATTCTTGCAGTTAAGAATTCGGCATTTGCTGCAACTCCCTGAGTAATGTCAAAATCGGTCCAGGTACCGCCATTATCTGACGAAAATCCAATGGAAAGTTCACGAATGGTAAACGGGCGGTAGTACAGATAAAAAGCTGCGCTGACAGTTGAGTCAGTGTAACCTGATAAATCAAAAGTAGGACTATGAAGTTCACCACGGTGACCAGGCACAGTACCTCCACAGTTATATCCTGTTGGAGCTGTTCCAGAGTTGAAGGTAGCAGTTCCATTGTTATCTAAATAATCGGAATCGAAAAGCCCTACACCATCTGCCACAGTAGGCGAAGTCATTGCGGGTCTGTTTCCAAAGAAATTACCAATAGAACGTCCCGTAGTGGAGCGGGTCCAAAAAGCATTTCCCGGTAAAACCTGTGTACAACCAGTTACGTTACCATGAAATACACTAACTGCTGTCCATGCATTGGCACCTGAGCCAAAGGGTTTTGAAAAGCGACCGATGGTATCGGAATTGACATTGGTGGAACCAACACCCCAAATAACATTCTGTGCATTAAGGTTTAATGCTAACAGTAAAGGCACAAATAAAGCAAATGAGCTTAAAAACTTGAGCATAATAAATAATTTTAATGATTTGTTAGGAATTTATCAATAAGTATTATGAATATGAAGTTGCAAGATAATAAATTGTTCAGAAAATATTTATTATTTCAAAAAATATTGCTTGGATTCTTAACTTTGCATATACTTTTAACCCATAAATAAAGCAATTATGAAAAATCTCTTCTTCCTGCTTTTATTGTTAATTTTTCATGTCCATTTAAATGCTCAGGTTTCTAAAACAGAAAAGCTGTTAACTAGGCGTTCATGGGTTGTAGAAAAAGACAATGGTAAATTATTAAGTGATTACGAGCTAAGCAAAATATCTTTTGTCAAAGATGGCAGCCTAAGCCTTATAAGGTTCGAAAATGGAGAAAAAACAAGCGGAAAATGGAGACTTGATAAAGATGATAAAACACTTATCATTAATTTGTACAAAATGGAAGAAGAACCAAGTCTGATTTTTGAAATTAGCGCCATTGCTTCAAAATCAATGACTTTATTAAAAGATGGAAAAATTTCAGATGCCGTAAATGTTCCTAATAATTACAAACTACCCAAAAAAGAACGCTCAAAAAAACTAGTCGGCACTTGGTTAATCTCCAAAAGGAATGGTGAAAACGCTGAGCACTTAAATGAAATGATTCAGTTCAATGCCGATGGAACTGCTATAGCTAACAATCAGACAGAGATTGCAAAATGGTCAACAAGAAAGAATGTACTTACCTTAAATTCCGGACTTATCGAAACGCTAGGTTTTGAGGTTTCAAAGGATAAAAAGAAATTAACACTTAATGCACGAGGCTTAATTATTGAACTTACCAAAACTAATCAGGTAGTAACTCCAATGAAAATGGAGGAAAAGGATGCCCCTATCGAAGACGTTAATACAGATATCGAAAACAGCAAAGTATTTGAAAAAAGTGAAATAATCGGCAATTGGAACATTAAAAATATTGACAGTGAAAATGTTCAAGAAAGAAAGCTAGTTTTGAAACTCAATACCGACGGAACATTCTCTGTTTTCGAAAATGAAAAAGAAGACCGTAAAGGTAAATGGGAACTGGTTGGAAATATGCTTAAACTAACAGATGTGGATAATGAATTAACGAATTATACCACTTTTCAATTAGAAAATGGGGATTTGAAACTGATTGATTATTATTCGGAGCTCATCATGGAGAAAAATCCTTAATTCAGACCCGGCTCTTCTTTATAAACAAAATTTAAAATGCATATTATGCACAAAATCTTATCGTCAATTGCACTATTAATGGCCTCGGCGGCATTGCTTATTTTTGCAATAAAATACAGCCCGGCAGTTGCAGGTGGCGATATTTCGAGCAACAGCAGCGGAAAAATTATGATGGACCAAAGCAGTTTTGTTTATAACAACCAATACTACTACAATATTTTGGTTTGGGATACAGAAACTGGCCGTTCAAAATTGTACTACACTAATAGTAAAGAATGGGTACTCGACACACAACTGCCGGCTAGTCCTCTTTATTAGGCTATTTTGCTAATCCAAAAGAAAGATTACTAATTCTTTTGGTCCGTGGGCACCCATTACAAGGGTTTTTTCAATATCGGCAGTACGGCTGGCGCCGCTCGTGAGGCTAATCATAGAGGGTAGGTTTTTTACTTCATCTGTGAATTTTTCAAGCGCCTCTGCTACATTGAAAACAAGTTGATTTTTGAAAGCTATGACGATTTGTTTGTCGGGGGCAATGCCATGAGAACGCCCCTCGGCCTGTTCGCTGCTAAAAAGTACCGAGCCTGTTCGGGCAATGAGTGCAATGC
>JBIPOO010000166.1:0-8534 GCA_044379045.1 Saprospira sp. | reverse complement strand
GTTCCTTTTTGTTTACTTTGATTGCTCAAAATGCATTTGCTCAGTGCACTGCTAGCTCTTTGTTCGGTGGAGGAACAGCACCTCTTCCGGGGGCATCATTGGTTATGTCAACCTGTAATTTTGCAGGTGAATATACTGAAGTAACTGCTGTGATAGCGGGGAATAATTATCAGGTAACAAGTTCAGTTGCTACGGATTTTATTACGGTAAGACAAGGAACAGCTACAGGTCCGGTTATTGCCTCTGGTACACAGCCGCTCAACTTCACTGCAACTGTTGCAGGTAGTTATTATATTCATTTTCATACAAATGCACTTTGCGGAACTCAAATGTCCTGCAGAACAACTACATTATTTGGCCTTTCAAATAGCTGCAACAATGCCACATCGGGTGCCTCAGTTGTAGCCCCGGCAGCAGGTTCAACAGTTACATTAAATGCCTGTCACACTGCTAACAGCTACAGCACAGTTACAACAGTTGCTGCAAGTGCTAATTATACTGTGACAAGTAGTGTTGCTACCGATTGGATAACTATTAGGCAAGGCACAGCAGGTGGCGCACTAATTGCTTCAGGTAATAGTCCACTTACCTGGAATTCAACCGTGGCTGGCACTTACTATGTTCATATCAACACAAATTCCTCTTGTGGCACATCGGCCACTTGTAGAAATGTAACCCTCCGTAGAAACAGCCCTGCATGTACCAATACCTCTCCTTTTGGCACAGCAGTAGCACCTACATCAGGAGCAACGGTTACAGTATCAACATGTAATTTTGCATCAGAATACAATGAAATTACTGGTGTAGCCGCAGCAACTACTTATATTTCAGCTAGTTCTGTAGCAACAGATTATATAACTGTAAGACAGGGCACTTTTAATGGTACTGTCATTGCAGCCGGCACTACTCCGCTTAGCTGGACTTCAACGGTTGCAGGAACATATTTTATTCACTACAATACCAATTCTCTTTGCGGTACTGATGCAACCTGCCGCACAACTACCTTACAAAATCAATGTTCATTACCATTGCCAACAGCTGTAAGCGCTACACCAAATTCGGTTTGTCCGGGTGCCAATGTTAATTTAAATGCCACGTCTTCTGGAAATACTATAAGATGGTATACTCAAGCTACTGGAGGCACAAACTTTGGCACTAGTGCCAGCGGTGCAAATGCTTTGGTAAATCCACTGACCACTACAACTTACTACGCCGAAGCTTTTAGTGCTGGTGGTTGTGTTAGTGTAAATAGAGTTTTAGCTTCTGTAATTGTTTCGGGAGGCCCTGCAGCTCCCACTGCTGTTTCAGCTACACCAACTACGGTCTGTCCAAATTCAAGTTCAAATCTCAGAGCTACATCTTTAGGAAACACCATAAGATGGTACACACAGGCTGTTGGAGGAACTAGCATTGGAACCAGTGCCAGTACTGCGAATTTTGCTGTTACGCCACTAACCACAACAACCTATTATGCCGAAGCTTTGACTGCAGGTGGTTGTGTAAGCTCAACAAGAACTGCCGTAACTGTCAATACGAGTACAGCACCTGCTCCGCCTGTAAACCCTACTGCAAATCCTGCTATTCTTTGTGCTTCTCAAACTTCAAATTTAAACGCAATTGCAAATTCAAGTGGCTTCACAGGCGTGTATGCGCCAGCAAGTTGGACAGTTAGCAATCCCAACGGTGATATCGGCACAGTAAATTCTAGTTCAGCTCCCAGCTCAATTTCTATGAGTTCGGGTAGCACTAATTCAGGTAATTTTTCTTCTGTTTTTTATACAGTGAATATTACAACTACGGGCATCATAAACTTTAACTGGAGCTACAGTACACTTGATTTTTCTGCTTCTTACGATTACCCGCAATACGCCATAAATGGTGTCATTATTGGTTTAATACCAGGTTTTAGCGGTGCAGGAGGAACCTCTCAATTAGGAAATTCAAGTATCAATGTTTCTGCAGGGCAAACATTTTCATTAGTGATGACAACCTCTGATAACATTGGAGGTGTTGGCACAACAGTGTTTTCAAATTTCTCTGGCCCTGGAAATGGCACTAATACAATTGCATGGTATACAGCTCCAAGTGCAGGAACGCTATTAGGAACTTCGGCAAGTGGCGCTAACTTTCCTGTTTCACCTACAACTACAACTACCTATTATGCTCAAACCAATACAGGTACGGGCTGTTCCAGTACAAGAGTTCCTGTCACAGTAACGGTCGACGCTCCACCAAACCCTACATCGGTTACAGCTACACCTTCAACAATCTGTCCAGGTCAGTCTACCAACCTTTCTGCATTAAGTTCAGGCTCATCAAATATTGTTAATGGTTTTAGTGGAGTTTATGCACCTACTAACTGGACGATTACCCACAATCCAATCACTGATTTGGGAACAGTGAATTCAAGCGCTGCCCCTACTTCTATTAGTATCACATCGAGTAATGGTGGAAATTTTGGCAATCACTCAGTTATATATACTGTTACCATTCAAGGTAATGGAAACGTAACCTTTAACTGGTCTTATTCAACTACCGATGTAAATGGTTCTGGCTATGACTTACCACAATATGCTATCAATGGTGTAATAGTGGGCAATGTGCCAGGATTTGTACCGGGCGGTCCAAACACTCAATCAGGTACGGCGACAATTGCAGTAAGCGCTGGTCAAACATTCTCATTGTTAATGACTGCAACCGATGATATTTTAGGTTCAGGTACCACTGTGTTCTCTAATTTTACAGCTCCAGGCCTATCGGCAAGTCCAATCAACTGGTATACTACAGCTACAGGGGGCACTTCATTTGGCAGCACAGCAAGTGGAGCTAATTTAGCTGTAACACCTGGTGCAACTATTACTTATTTTGCTGAAACACAAAGTGCGCTAGGCTGTAGAAGTACTTCAAGAGTTCCTGTGACTGTAACTGTTGGTACGCTTTCAACTGCGCCTGTTTTGGGTGCTTTGGCAACAAGTTACTGCCCAAATACTAATATTACACTTACAGCCAGTGGAGGTACTGCAGGTACAGGTTCAAATATTTTTTGGTATACTGGCCCCAATGGCACAGGAACCCAAGTTGGCACTGGAACTTCGATAGTAGTAGCTCCATCAGCGACTACAATATATTACCTGAGAAGACAGGGAACTTGTAACAATTCAAGCGATGCAGTTGGTACAGTTAATATCAAAAATTATATTTACGCTGCAGACGGAACTTCAACCACAACTTATTGTAGCGATAATTTAGGTTGGAATCACTTCTTTGTTGGCAACGATATCATCCTTTCAATGAGAGGTAACATAGCCGGCATCACTGGCATGACGGCAACTATCCGCGACAACAACACTTACTATCTCGATCCAGGAAATACTACTAGCTGTATTGGTGAAGTACAATTCGAAATGGAAAGAAACTGGAATCTGGCTTACACCGGAACTTTAAGCGGGACTTATGAGGTAAGGTATTATTTCCAGCCAGCAGAAAGAACAGCGGTAATTGCTGCTGCGAATAATTGGATTGCAACCTATGCTATCTGTGGATACACCTACAAATACCCAAATCCCGACGGTTGGTTCTGGTTCAAAAATCAGGGCGCAGCCTATACAGCACCCGATTATGATGATTTTAGTCCCTTATTTCTTGCAAATGGAGGAAACGGTACAACGCCAAACGGTATAAACTATGCAACAATGTCAGGTATAACTAGTTTTTCGGGTGGTACAGGTGCTGTGGTTTTAATTCCTTCGAATCTACTTCCTGTAGAGTGGTTATATTTCAATGGTCATAATCAAGGATTGACAAATAAATTATTCTGGTCAACTGCTACTGAAGAAAATTCAGATTTCTTTGAAGTACAAAGAAGTGCCGATGGGTTTACATTTGAAACAATCGGTTCGGTGCAGGCTGCGCTAAACAGTAATGAAGCGAGACAATATACTTTTACTGATGTTAATCCAATTATCGGGCTTAATTATTACAGAATAAAACTCAATAATAAAGACGCTTCTTCTGAAATGACTGAGATAATTGTCATTGAAGTAAATAAAAACAATGAAGTGTTCAGCTTCTATCCTAATCCGGCTGATGATAAAATCAACTATCAGTTTGAATCTTCATCTGAAGATGATGTCATGATAGAAGTAATTGACTTATTGGGAAGAACTGTACTTAGCAAAACTACTAAGGCAGTTTCAGGTAATAACATTCAAAGTCTGAGTCTGTCTGTACTGCTTCCTGGAAATTACACGATTAGAGCTACACATTTGGGTAAGGCAATTTCGAATAGTTCAAAATTTACCAAAAAGTAATTATTTGGTTTTTAATATAAAAAGAGAGGCTGCCCTTGAATTGGACAGCCTCTTTTTTTGGTGTATACTTTAATTAAAAACTAAATACTTTTACCCTTCATCGCTTCTGATATTGTATAATCCATTGCCCTTTCTGCAAGCGGTCGGGCAAATTCATTTAGCTCATCCATATATTTTTGAATAAGATCTTTATCCTCCCCTTCTACTGCACTTTCCAGTTTTTTGGAATAATCAAGAACTGCTTCAGATTCCTCTTTACTGAAAATGGAAATATTCTGCTGCAGGAACTTATCCGTTGCCTGTAAGACCCATTTTGCCTCAGTTCTAGACTCTATCAAAGCTTTTAGTTTCATGTCGGATTGGGCATTTTTAATAGAGTCCAATAGCATTTTGGCCATATCTTCTTCGCTAATTCCATAAGGAGAACGCATTTCGACCGTCTGTTCTACGCCCGAACGAAGTTCTTTTGCACGCACTTTAAGAATACCGTCGGCATTGAGCAGGAAATGAATCTCAATTTTCGGAAGGCCCGCAGGCATTGGCGGAATTCCCATTAAAACAAATTCTCCCAGTTTTCGGTTGTCTTTAACTAAATCGCGCTCACCCTGATAGGCTGCAACTTTAAGTTTTACCTGCCCGTCGACTGAGGTTGTATATTGACGGCCAGCTTTTACCGGAATTTTTGAATTTCTTGGAATGATGACATCCATCAATCCGCCTACAGTTTCAATGCCAAGTGAAAGTGGCGTGACATCCAACAGCAGAATATCTTTGTTTTTACCAGCCAGAATATCGGCCTGTACTGCTGCTCCAAGTGCAACAACCTCATCTGGATTGATACTGTCATCAACAGCCTTTCCAAAATATTCACTAACTGTTTGTTTTACCAAAGGAACACGGGTTGAGCCTCCAACCATTACTACTTCATCTACATCATCTGTACTGATTCTGGCATCGCGAACAGCTGCGACACAGCAATCTATAGTTTTTCGAACAAGCGGATTTATAAGCGTATCAAATTCTGATCGATTCAATTTTAGCGTAAAATCATCTAGTTTGTCGCTAAATTGTTCCTGCGTTGACAATGATTTTTTTGCGGCTTCTGCTTTCAATCTCAACTCTTGAGCAAATCTTGGGTTTTGATTGATATAATCCGTTGAAATAACATTTTGACTCATCCAATATTCCATAATCAGTCGGTCAAAATCATCGCCTCCCAAAAAGGTATCGCCATTCGTTGAAAGCACTTCGAAAATTCCATTGTCGATTCTCAGTATAGAAACATCAAAAGTTCCGCCGCCTAAGTCGTACACTGCAATCGTCTTAACAACATCTTTGTCAAGCCCAATACCGTAGGCCAGACTTGCCGCAGTGGGTTCATTCACAATTCGTAAAACATCCAACCCAGCAAGTTTACCTGCATCACGGGTTGCCTGTCGTTGCGCATCGTTGAAATAAGCCGGAACTGTGATTACCGCCTTAGTGATTTCCTGTTCCAAAGCTTCCTCTGCCCTATTTTTGAGTTCAGTCAATATCTTAGCTGATAACTCAATCGGCGTGTAAAAACGATCTCCTATTCTAATTTTCACAAGACTTTCATCCGATTCATTATCAATAATCTTATAGCTGAAAAAACCCTGATATGCTCTGAGATCATTGTAAGATTTGCCCATCAATCTTTTTACGGAAAATATGGTGTTTTGAGGCTCAACAGTTAGTTTTGATTTTGCTATTTCGCCCACAACTGTCTGCTTATCGGAAAACCAGATTACGGATGGGACCAATGAATTTTTTCCAGATTTATCTTTTATTGTCTGTGCTTTACCATCGGCATCAATAAATGCCACAAGCGAATTTGTTGTGCCTAAATCTATTCCAATAATAACTTCACCTTTCGCTTTTTCTTTTTCAACCGTTCCTTTTTGGAGGTTGATGGATATTTTTGCCATTTTAGATTAACTATTTCAAAACTGTTTTAAGAAATCAATTAAAAATTGATTTATGAGAATATGGGAAGGTCGTTTCATTATTTGGGATTGCGCTGTTTCATGAAACGAACCTACTCCAAAATAACAAAACTTGTTCTTCTGTTTTCCTGATGCTGATCTTCTGAACAGGTTGCGCAGGGGCATTGCGCAGCAGGTGTGCTTTCCCCAAAACCCTGTGCCTGCAGACGAGTTTCAGGAATTCCTTTTGTTATCAGGTATTGCATGGTCGATTCTGCCCTGCGTTGTGAAAGCAGCATATTGTCTCGATCTGTTCCTCTGCAATCGGTATGGGATGTCATGAGAATATTTAATTCAGGATTTTGTTTCAATAAGGTTACCAACCTGTCAAGCTCGGCAGCAGCATCGGATCTGATATCCCATTTATTAAAATCGAATTTAACATCTTTCAGGACAATTTCCTTACCCCTAAATATTGGCGTAAGGTAAACTTCTTTTTTAATTTGTTGTACCGGATTAGAGTCAGATAATACAATCTCCATAGTACTAATGGTATCGTATGAACTCATAAATCCTTCTTTGGTATTTTGCAAATAATAGATTTGACCAGGTTTTAGTGTTGTGGTGAACGAACCGTCAAAATCTGATCCGACTGTCCATGCAGTATCTTTTGAACTGAAGCGAATAGAAACACCCATCAGGTTTTTATATCCGGTTACATCAGAATTTGGATTTCCGGGCTGTGCCAAAATCTTTTCTTTGGCAATACCAGCAAAATCGAGTCTGTAAACAATTTTAGGCGTATCAACAACAACTGGCACTTCAATTTTCTTTGGTATTTTTTTGACATATCGGTAAATGTCATCACTTCCCTTACCTCCTTTGCGATTTGAACAAATAAAACCTATTTGTTGTAAGGTATCAGCCATTTTGGCAAAAGGATCCCTTACCAAACCAAAATCATCGCCACCGGAATTAAGTGGTGCCTTCAGATTCACAGGATCTTTCCAACGTTCATAAACCTTGGGAGCTTTGAAAATATCCAAACCACCCATACCAGGCAAACCATCGGAAGAATAATAGAGCGTATCTAAATCGAGATAAGGAAAAACTTCATTACCTTTTGTATTTATCGCAGCGCCAAGATTTCTGGCTTCCGACCAGCGCATTTCACTGGGTACCCACAAGCTGATATATAAATCATAACCACCAAATCCAGCCTTATCATTCGAAGCAAAAATAAGCCATTTGCCCTCAGCATCGATGCAAGGATGCATGTAATTGAAATTATCAGGACCCAATCTTAACGCTTTAGGCTCAGTCCAGGTATCGCCTTTCTTTTCTGAGTACATTATCTTACAAAAATCGATTTCTTTCTGACTTTCAGATCCGCACTGAGTAAAAAACATTTTATTTCCATCGCTGCTGAACATAAGATTACCCTGGTGAAACTTAGGATCGATATTTGGCGCAATATAGCGTTTGATGCTGTCAGTCAATCTGTCCCAACTATATAAATCGAAAAACTTCTGTCCGGTCCATTTGTATTTGTCTTTTCCTTCACTTTCACTTCTATCAGAGGAAAAAAGTATCTGATCTTTACTCAATATAATTGGGGAAAAATCGGTAGCATTATTGTTTATCGGCAGACTCTCTAAAGAATATTCATTCTCTTTTGCTTCTGTTGCCCATTGTTTAGCAGTACGGCAGGCGGCAATCTGCTCAAGGAATTTATCTGCATTTCCGGCATCTCTACCCGCAGTGCGATAGGCTGAGATGGCTTCATCATATTTTTCTGCCTGTTGTAACATCTGAGCTTGTTTCAAAGGAGCATCGGCACTGTATCGTTCTGCAGTAGCTTTTTCAAACCATTGGGCCGCTTTTTCATACTGATTGGTGCGGCGGTAAGATTCGGCAAGCTGATATGCTTTTTTGCCTTTTTCCTGTGGTGTTTTGGCCTTATTGTATTCCTTTTGAAGCATAGGTATCGCAACTGTAAACTGTTTGCGATCGTATGCTGTCTGCCCATCCTTAATCTTCTCAGTATAAGTACAGGAAACAATTGTTGACATTAAAAATATAAAGAATATGTATCTCATTGTTTATATAATTTAGAATTCAGAAGTATGAAGTATGAAGTATGAAGTATGAAGTATGAAGTAAGAAGTAAGAAGTAAGAAGTAAGAAGTAAGAAGTAAGAAGTAAGAAGTATGAAGTATGAAGTATGAAGTATGAAGTATGAAGTATGAAGTTTGAAGTTTGAAGTATGTTAATCACT
>JBIPOO010000164.1:0-8566 GCA_044379045.1 Saprospira sp. | reverse complement strand
AAAAGCAGCGTGAAATAGATGGCAATATGCGGAATCAGTTTTTCGAGTTTCATATATGTGATTCGTTGTTTATTAATGTAATTTCACTTTTACTAATAAGTATAAATATTATAAATGTATTGAGCTGAGACAAAGTTAAAGATTAGAAATTGAATAATTTTTAAATCTGTTTTGCTTTATTTTATTAGTCTTACTTGTTTTTATTGGCTGTATAGGCGCCATTTTTAAACATTTTTCTTTTTGAAATAAAAATATTGTATTTCAAAATACAGTAAATTGCCCTAAACCCGTCTTTCCAATTGATTTTTTTTCCTTCGGCATAGGTTCTGCCGTAATAAGAAATACCCACTTCATAAATTCTCACTTCAGGGATTCTAGCCATTTTTGCAGTAACCTCGGGTTCAAAACCAAAGCGATTTTCCTTCAATACAAGCTGCTGAATCATGTTCGTTCTGAAAAGTTTATAGCAGGTTTCCATATCGGTAAGGTTGATATTGGAAAAAAGGTTAGATAAAAATGTCAAAAACTTATTACCAATGCTGTGAAAGAAAAACAATCTGCGGTTGGGGTTACCGCCCATAAATCGCGAACCGTAAACAACATCGGCATGACCGTTCAAAACAGGCTTTAGCAGCAGCACATATTCCTCGGGATCATACTCCAAATCGGCATCCTGAATAATTAGAAACTCACCGCTTGCATGTTCAATTCCCGTGTGCAGCGCAGCGCCTTTTCCTTTATTAAGCTCATGTTTAAGGTAACGTATGTTCAACTCCGGGTGTTTGTTAATATAGTTTTGTATAGCCTCCTCGGTATTGTCTTTTGAACAGTCATTCACGATGATAACCTCTTTCTCGATTCCGTTTGGCAGTACCGCTTTCCTTACTTTATCCAGAATTAAATGTACTGTTCTCCCTTCATTGTAAGCAGGTATAACAATAGACAATTTATGTATAATTGAATTTACTTCCATCAGCATTTTTTTCTGGAAAGCCAACAGCTTTGCAGTGTTGGCAGCCTATTAGGGTTATTTTTTATAACTTTGTATACAAAACTTAATATTAAAGTCCAAAATTATAAAAAAATTTGAAAAATCGGCTTTTTTAATCTGAATAGCAGAATACAAAGCTTCTGATTACTTAATTTTGAAAAAATAATTGATATATGATGCAAAATTATAGTGACGAGCGGCATATTTCGGATCTCGAGATTGTTGAGAGGCTTATTAGAGAAAACATCAATGATGAATTTTTTTGGATCACTGATTTAGATGGGATTAAATCGCTGCCCCCTTCTATAACCACTTTGGTTAAAGTTAGTCTTTTAACCATCGATAATTGCCCAGAATTCAATGAGATCTCAGCTGCTATGACAGAAATGAAAGCACTGAAATGGTTGAGGTTTATATGCTGTCAGCACAAAAATCTACCGACAGGTCTGTCACAATTGACTCGACTCAGAAAACTGTCCTTAAATGAAAATCAATATTCGCTAAAAACGAATTGGAAAGAATTGGAAAAAATGCAGGGTATCGAATCTCTTGAATTGAGTCAAAGCCTTGTTAATCTGCGGGGCAAAGTTCCTATGGTGATTTTTTCGTTAAAAAAACTACAGTTTCTTTACCTCGATAATAATAAACTAAAGCAGTTGCCAGGAGAAATAAGACAGTTGAAAGAAATCATTACTTTGGATTTGAGTAATAATAAACTAAGTCAGTTGCCTTATGAAATAAGTGAGTTGAAAGAGCTTGTTACCTTGGAATTGGGGGAGAATCAATTCCATGAATTTCCTGATGTATTGCTTTTGCTACCTAAACTTAGAAACCTTGCAATCAACGCCGAGGCCATTAACAATATTCCATTCGAGCTATTTGATATGCCGGCATTAAAAACGCTCAATATCACTGGTAAAAATGCTCAAAAATATCCTGCAATATCCGATGTTGAAAAATTTTTTAACTTAACAAGAAAAGCGCAATTAGACAGCGATTTTATAAATCTGGTACTTAATGTGCTAAAATATCCACAACTCTATAATGAACTAGAAATTAATGAACTCATTTTACTATTGAACTGCAAGCTAGAAACAGTTATTAATAAAAGTTTGGAAAGATTGGGACTAATGCTAAGCAATTCATTTTCAGGTATTAATTCCGGAGCTCATTTACTAATTTGCGGTAAAAGCTTTGAGCAAAAAAATATTTTAAACCAAAAACTAGCGCAAAAAGGTATTGTTGTACACTCAAAACTTTCAAAAAAAGTTACGCATGTTTTATTGAGCCAAGACCTAAAAAACCTTGACTTTTTAAATAATCCTAAATTGGCACTATTGACCGAAAAAATGCTGCACAAGGCTGTAGCTGATGCTGATAGAGATTTTATTTTTTCAGATAGTGCTGATTACGAATCAAGTTTTAACAAGATTCGCGAGCTTTTGACATCGGATGATACAAACAGCAGTATTGTTGCTTTGAATCTTATACAAAATTATGGCCTTAGCGACAGTTTATTAACCGACCTGCTTTTTGCTTACAAAAAAACCCAAAGTGACTTACTTAGGAAAGCAATTCTATCGCTTTTGAAAAAGCAGGGTAATTTTGACTTTGCTGCAGATTTAAAAAAAAGAATGCCCTTATTCAAGATTAACAAAGAAAAAACACTGAGTAAATCCTTGCTTTTTTACGGTTCAAATTATAAGGTAGAAAGCATCAGACTGGTTAAAATGATCTTTGATAAAACTAAAATGGGTAGGCATTTCGCCCTGATGCATTTCGAAACAAAAGACAAAATCGATTTTTTTGAACAAATAATTGAAAACGGGCAGCTCAATCTATCGAACTGTGATTTGGAAAAACTGCCCGATGATTTTGAAATGTTTTCTAAAAAAGCAACATCAGTAAATTTGAGCTACAACAAGTTTGACGAAGTTCCGATTAAAGCGCTGTTAAAATTAAAAAATCTAACAGAACTGAAATTTGTTAATGCAAATATCTGGCATTATCCAGATGAAATTGCTGAAATCAGCAAACTGGAAACAATCTATGTCCCATTCAGCTTTGCACAATTGGCCTCGGCAAACCTGATTGCAAAACTTAATTCGATGCAGGTAAATATTAAATCTGCTATCGTTTAATTAGTTTTTTGAGTGTATCGAAGAAGAGTACAATACCGAAAAACATCATCACCAATATTTTCAAAGCAATCAAACCGAAATTCATGCCCAATGTTTCCCAGCCTAATTTGTAAAAAGCAAAGGTGAGGGCAAAAAGCGGAAGCAAAGACAAAACAATTTTTCCCAATGGCAAAGCAGGAAACTTCATCCAAAAATCATTGATAATCCATGCAATAAGGGCCATCAAGGCATAAGAAAACAGGGTTGTATAAGCTGCTGCTTCATAACCATAATCTTTTACGAAAAGCATATTCAGCACTATGTTTACAACTGCGCCACTCAAAAAAATGACCGTTACAAATAAGTTTGTTTTCTTATAATTGTAAATCCTGGTATAAAGCATTGCCAATCCGTAAAGTATATTACCAAGTATGATAATTGGAACAATACTGAGCGCTTCTCTGAAACTGGCCTTTGCCGATAACAAAGTTCCCAAATCCACCGAAAAAAGAATTAGGAAAAGTCCCGCCAGAAGTGTAAGTTTATGAATACTATAGGATTGAGTGGCAATATCCTTATATTTTTGCTCATCCATCATTTTTGTGTACTGCACCAATGAGGCATTGTGCAAGGCAGTTATAAGGCCAAACATCAAAAGACTTATTTTGTATGCAAAGCTATATAGACCTGCTTTTTCGGGACCTAATACCACATTGATGTACCATTGATCGAATGAGGAAAGTATCTGTCCGCCCAAGGCATATGGAACCAAGGGAAGTGAATAAATAGCGGCATATCTTACATAAGACCATTTCATGTTTCTGAAATCGAAATAATTTCGGATCAGATAAAACAGGAAAAATGCCAAAATTGCATTGACAAAGAATTCACCAACTATCTTGCCCATGTAGAGCGAACCGCCGTTTTGTTTCAAATAAATAATACAACCAACAGCTGCTGCAAATTTCAAGTATTGATTTAAAACCTGCATGATAGTGAGCTCTCTGCTATTGTTTTCCGCAATTCTTATAAAAAGATAAACATACCACATGATGCTTGTGTAGGAATAGAGCATCAGCCAGTCAACAAGTATCGGACTAAGGTTCAGAAACTGACCAACATTTTCCCTAAACAGATAGATACACAATGCCGAGGCAGTGTATATTACTGTAACTGCGGTGAATATTGTACTCAAAAATGCCTTTTTCTGAGCATCGGGTTCAAGAAAATACCTGGTAATGGACCATTCCAGATTCAGCGAAAAAATAACAGATGCAATAAGTGTGTAACTAAGGTAAACATTTACAATTCCATACTCTTCGGGACTGAGAAAATAGGTCATTACTGGCAGCGAAATGATGCCAAGTCCCTGAATCAGTATGGTTCCTAAAAAGTAAACACTTGCATGCTTAAAGCTATCAAAAAAGGAAAATTTTTTGAGCCTGGCCAGTATCGATGAATTTTTTAAGGACATATCAGTTTTCCTTAGTTATTGGCTTTGATTCTTTGAGTACCTCATCGAGCAGTTTACGACTGGTATCGTCCATGGCCATTTTTTGAACATCTTCAATTTCCGTCAAATGAATTATTTCGATTAGGCAGTTGATGCGTGCTTCAGTTGTAAAAAATTTATTAATTACAATAACTTTCTGGTTCTTAACAAGACAGTAGCCCGACTGAAAATGACCTTTTTCATATCTCACCTTGTATTGCAACTGTTTGAAAAGCTCTTCCAACTTTTTCAATGTATTTTCATTTAATTTCATCTCATCGAAACTTTAGCTGCAAAGATAAAAAAAACAGGTGTAAAACAAAACGGCCTGCAAAGAGCTGCAGACCGTTTCATAAATAGAATTTTATGGGAAATTATTTTTTAACAATTTTTGCACTGTGTAACAAGCCACTCTTTTCATGTTTGGCTCTGATGATGTAAGTACCAGGAATAAGGTTATTCATATCTGATCTCAGATTGTTATTTCCAATTGCAGCATTAACAAGTTTGGTAGTAATAACACGACCTAGCACATCCAGAATCTCAAGTTGGATAGTTTCTTCAACATCTGAATTGAACTGATAGAAAACTTCATCCTGAACTGGATTAGGGAAGAAACTGTAACCTTTTCCGTTTCCGTTTCTTTCGAGCACGACAATATTGGATAGCTCAGTACTTCCGTCAGTATTGATAAGATTCAAACGGTAATAATTCAATCCAATAAATGGACTGCTATCGATAAACTGATAAATTTTAGTTTCGGCACTATTACCCGAAGCTGTTACTTCTCCGATTGTCTGGAAGTTGATTCCATCTTTGCTACGCTGAATTTCAAAACGGTTAGTATTTTGCTCGCTTGCAGTTGCCCAGTCAAGCACATTGGCAGTTCCCTGTTCAGTTCCTGTAAAGTAAAGCCATTCGACAGGTAACAGCGGACTTGGAACAAGAATTACTGCCCCGGATCCACCAGAGAAATTCGTTACACCGCCTATTGTTGACCAGTTGATGCCATTGAAGGTAGTTCCTGAAGCTGTAGAAGTCAATTGCAAGAATGTCGGATCGTCGTCATAATCAGGTGCAGTATAAGCAGTATTTTGGTTTTTGAACCAGAACCAACCATTAGGATTAGGATATTTGTAGGCA
The DNA here is from genome assembly GCA_044379045.1 of Saprospira sp. Taxonomy (GTDB): domain Bacteria; phylum Bacteroidota; class Bacteroidia; order Chitinophagales; family Saprospiraceae; genus Saprospira. The sequence goes on along the minus strand of JBIPOO010000164.1, from coordinate 2,820 downwards.
TAACCGCAAGCTAGATAGGTTGTCATCCAGGTATTGGCCGCGTTGATTACTGCATTCTGTTCTGCAGGTTGGTAATAGAATCTTACATTGTAAGTTCCTGAAAGTGACCCTGTATGCTGAACATTCCAGTTGCGTTCCATTTCGAACTGTGCCTCGCCTGAAGTATTACCAAAGGCGCAATTGGCAGGATTTCCAGGATCGAGATAGTAGGTTCCATTATCTCTAATCGTAGCGGTAACCGTACCGGCAGATGCCAAATTACCCTGAAGCGATAAGATAATATCATTACCCACATAGAAATGATGCCATCCTGCATTATCGGTACAATATGTAGAAGTACTTGTACCATTTGCTGCGTAGATATAGCTTCTCGAATTAATAGTTGCAGTAGCATCGCTTGTCGTATTGCAGGTCCCCTGACGACGAGCATATACCGTTGTACTTGCAGTTGTAACCGTAACGGGAACACTACTGCCAGTACCCAATAATGTACCTGTACCATTAGGGCCGGAATACCAATTTATTGTTGAACCTGAACCAACTGTACCGCCAGCAGCTGTAATGTTTACAGTTGTATTGGGGCATGTAATAGTCGGCGCAGAAAGTGTCGGCGCAGTTGAAGTTGTTAAGGCCGTAATTGTTGCCGTTGAAGTTGTTGTACAACTGTTTCCATCGGTAATCGTAACCGAGTAGGCACCTGGAGACAATCCTGTTATATTAGAAGTTGTGCGTCCGTTGCTCCAAAGATAGCTATAACTGAGTGTTCCTCCTGAAAGTGAAGTAGATACAGTGCTACTTGTGCTACTTGGGCATGCTGCAGCACTTGGCGTAGTTGTAAGGGTTATGGCAGATGGTTGAGTAATGCTGACCGATCTTGTTGATGTACAACCATTCTCGTCAGTAGCAGTTACTGTGGATGTTCCGCTTGGCAGCGTTGTTACGCTTGGCCCTGTAGCACCATTACTCCATGTGTAGCTAATGATACCTGTACCTCCGGTTGCCTCAACGATTGCGCTACCATTATTTGCTCCGTTACATGAAATATTTGTTGTTGAAAGCAGATTGACATTTACGGTACCAGGTGTAGTTATATTAAAACAGACGCTATTGCTACAGCTTGAGGCATCGGTAACAGTTACGCAGTAACTACCTGGAGCAAGTCCATTTCTGAAATTGGTTGTATTTCCACCCGAACTCCATTGGTAGGTATAAGGTGCAACTCCACCAATAGTGGAAACTCTTGCTGTACCGTTATTTTGACCGCATAAAGCTTGAGTGCTCGATTGTAAAAAGATATTTGGAGCAGTAGCTGCTGTGAATAAGAAAGAACCAACTGTGGCAGTACAACCCGAAAAGATATTTGTTGCTGTAACATTATAAGTGCCCTGTCCCAAGCCACTAATTGTTGAGGCTGTTGTAGCAAAACTACTTCCTCCGTTAGACCATACAAAATTGAATAGGCCCGATGCGCCACTCGCTGTAATAGAACCGTTGTTGTTACAAGTTGGAGAAACATTTGAAACGTTGATTACTGGTAATGCATTCACTGTAACAGGGAAGCTAAAGGTTCTTGGACAGCGATATCTGGTAATACCTCCGACGATTGATCTCGAATAGACCGTAGCAAAATATGTTGTCGTACTGCCGGGTGCAACCGTAATACTATTTGGTGCTGAAGCAATTATGTTTGTGGTTGGCGACCAAACAATAGAGTCTCCAATAAGTAAATTGTTTAGACTTAGTGTAGTTGATCTTCCGGCACATATTGAAGCTGCGCCCGAACCGCTAGGATTAGAAGTTTGTATAACTGATAAATAAACTGTTTTATTTACAGGACCACAACAATCGGTTGTTAAAGTTAGGACAATTGTATAAAAACCTGCATTATTGAACTGTGTTGAAGGTACCTGCTGAACATTGCCGGGATTTGCAATAGCTCCGTTAAAATTCCATGCATATGAAACACCTGGATACAAACTCTGGAAGGATGCAAATTCACCTTGGCAAAGTTGGAAAGTATCCGTATTCAAAAGAGTTGCATTGCTATTGATTACCGGAATAGTAGAACCTGCAAAAGCGATATTGTGAAAACCTGTATATGAGTGAATTCCGAACGATACACTATATCTTCCCGTTTGAGAATATCTAGTTGTCCCACTTGCTACTGTAGCTGTAGCCGGAACTGCATTGTTCGTAACCAAATCATAATCCCAGGCCGAAGATACTAAAGTAGAATAGGTAACATCCGTATTGGTACAGCTAACATTGGTAACAGAGATAGTTGTTTGACCGGTAAGGTTGAAGGCGATATCGCTAATTATGAGGACTGTGCCACCATCAAGTCGCACATTTGTTGAAACGCCCGCAGAGCCATTACCACCATTACCACCATTACCACCAGAGCCACCAGAGCCACCAGAGCCACCTCTATTGCCATCAGGGTCACCGTTAGTACAACCATTTCCGATTGCAGAAGTACCACCATTGCCGCCATTGCCACCTGTGCCACCAATACCAGTTGCACCTGCTGCGCCAGCGATAATACGCGATTGTAAAACATTGCCACCCGCACCATTGTTGAAGAGGTAGAGGCCAAAAGAAGCACCAGCACCGAAGCCTCGACTACCAGCACCGCCGCCACCGCCGCCACCGCCACCACCAGAACCACCACCGCCAGCAGCGTCACAGTTATCTGTATCTCTACCGGCACCGCCACCGCCGCCACCGCCACCACCGCCAGTGCCAGCTGTACCATTAGTACCTGCGCTGGGTACAAAGAAACCTCCTACAAAAGAGCTTGTTCCATTTGTTCCATTTGTT
>JBIPOO010000165.1:0-8566 GCA_044379045.1 Saprospira sp. | reverse complement strand
TTTTATAAAGAATAAATTACAATGAGCGATACTGTCAAAAGTCCAATCACAGGTTCTGCCAATGTTAAAAAAATAGACGAACTGAACGAAGATTTTTTTGTAAAAAATTATCAGCAGAAATACGGTCTCAACGTTTCAAGATTTTTTTCTGAACATAAAAAAATAGGGGTTTATCAGTGCCTCGACTCTCACTATATTTTCTACTACCCTTTTGTGGTTGGTGACAGTGCATTTTATGAAGATCTCGAAAAATTCGACTGGTACTACAAAACCGAGAAATGGGACTATGACTTTTCGGAAAAATACATCAAAGATGGTTCTGAGGTGTTGGAAATCGGCTCCGGTTTTGGCTTTTTTCTCAAAAAACTGCGCGCCAAAAACTGTATTACTGAATCGGTAGAATTGAACCAAAGTGCAGCCAAAAAACTCGAAGAAGAAGGATTTACTGTCCACTGCACAGCTTTCGAAGACTTTTCTGCAGCAAATCCTGACAAAAAATATGATTATATCTGCGCCTTTCAACTGATGGAGCATATTCCAAATGTTGGCGATTTTTTAAGTTTGTATGCTAAACATCTCAAGCCAGGTGGAAAGCTAATCATTGGCGTACCCAATAATAAAAGCATTTTGCTGAGTTATAAGTCGAACACATTGAATTTGCCGCCACATCATGCAGGGCTCTGGACTGAGGAGTTTTTTGCAAAGATTCCGTCGATCTTTCCCGAATTTACACTTGAAGGGGTACATTACGAACCTATCGACCTAAATAAAAGAATCAAATCGGGTGTGTTTTATTCAAAAGAAAAGCATGCTTCCAAATCGGCCGGATTTTTTCTTTCCCTGCCATTGAATCTTTTCAAAGGACTAAGTGCCGACTCCAAAAATATATCCATGCACATTATTGGTATTCTGACTAAAAAATAAGTCTGTTTTTATGTTCAAATTCTATCATAAGCAGCTTTTTGCGCCAAATTTTCTCAGCATCTTTATCAACTCTTTTTATTTTTCGAGAAAAGGGCTGCATCGTAAGTTAAAAAAAATCTGTCCGAACTTAAATGGCTCGGTACTGGATTTTGGCTGCGGCAGAAAACCATACAAAGACTTATTTAACAACGTTTCTGAATACATTGGGGTGGATTATGAAAACGAAGGCCATCCACATGAGAATGAAGACATCGATGTTTTCTACGATGGAAAAAGTCTGCCATTTGAATCGGAACGATTTGATGTAGTATTCTCAAGCGAGGTTTTTGAGCATGTCGAAAATCTGGACGAAATGATCAAAGAGTTGCATCGGGTGTTAAAACCCGGAGGTAAATTGCTGGTGACAGTACCCTTTGTGTATATGGAGCATGAAATGCCCTACGATTTTAGAAGATTTTCAATTAACGGACTTTCGTCTTTTCTTAAAAACAACGGATTCAAAGTCTTAGCACAGCACAAATCGACCAAAGATATCGAAACGCTTTTTCAGGTGATTGCTTTCAATATTTATTCATTTTATCTGAATCAAAATAAATACCTCAAACTACTACTCAATTTTATATTCATCGCACCTTTTAATATTTTAGGCATTATACTTTCATTTATTTTGCCAAATCGCGGTCGTTTTTATAGCAATTGCATCATTGTTTCGGAGAAAGCTGCATGAAAATTCTTCACATAACGACAAATGCCGGCGGCGGTGCCGGTAGAGCTGCGCTTAGACTGCACCACTCACTGCTAAAAAAAGGTATTGAGTCTCATATTCTTTTTTTGAAAGATAAAGTTGAGGGGATACAAAATGCGCATTGCTATGCCGATTATGAAAATAAACTGTTTTTTAAATTCAAAGATTCTTTTCACAGACTTCAATCAAAAATAGCCTCAGGTTTTGATAAATATCAGGCCTTTTCATTGGCAAAAACACCATTTGATCTTTTAAAGGTGCCGATTGTAAGCGCAGCTGATGTCATTCACCTGCATTGGGTTACAAAATTTTTGGATTACAAAAGCTTTTTTAAAAAGATAGGCAAGCCTGTGGTCTGGACCCTGCACGATATGTTGCCCTTTTCACCCGGCTATCATTATTTGTTTGGTTTCAATTTAGCTAAATTCGAACATAAACTGAATGCAAATCTTGCAATTAAAAAAAATGCATTGAAAGATTTCGATCAACTGAGCATAGTTGCTCCCACGCAATGGCTACTCAATTTATCGGCTAAATCGGAGCTCTTTTCAAAATATCCACATTGGGTTATCAGAAACCTGCTCGACCGGGCTGTATTTTATCAAAGACCTGATACCGCTGCCCTTCGGGTAAAATTCGGTTTCAAAAGCAATGATAAAATAGTGCTTTATGTCGCCGAAGACATTAACGACCGAAGAAAAGGCATCGACCTCTTTGTTTCCATCACTGACAGACTTTTGGAGAAAAATTATAAAATTCTGCTTATTGGTTCAGGCGAATTTGAGAAAAAAGATGCTAACATCATACCATTGGGCAAAATTTCGGATGACCAAACACTTGCGGCTATGTACAGTATTGCCGATGTTTTTGTCATTTCCTCCCGTGAGGATAATTACCCCAATACCGTGCTCGAATCACTTGCCTGCGCCACGCCCGTGGTTGGTTTCGATAATTCAGGCATTGCCGAAATGATCCAGCACGAAAAAACAGGCTTTGTTGCCAAAGCATTTAATACAGAGGAAATTCTGACAGGCATCGATTATTGTATCAGCCATCGCAGAGAACTTTCGGAAAATACCAAAGCCTTTATTGACGCAACCTGTGATGAAACTATCATTTGCAGTCAATTTATTGAACTTTACCAAGAACTGACAAATAAATAAATCTGCTATGAAAAAGCTCATTTTCAGCCTATACAGAGGCATTTTTGCCCGAAAGTTGTTTTATGGTTTTAATAAAATGCTGATTCGACTTGCTTACCGCGGAATGGGTATTTTGAACTATGAAAGCGACAAGGCAAGCGGTGAAGATTATCTGATAAGACAGCTTTTGCCAAAGATTATTAAATCGAAATCCGTCATTTTTGATGTTGGCGCCAATGTGGGTAACTTTTCGAGAACATTGACTGAAAAATTTCCCGATGCCGATATTTACAGTTTTGAGCCGCATCCGCAAAATTTCCAAAAATTACTGGCACTGAAGGATAAGGTAAATTGCGTTGAAATGGCTTTGGGCAGTAAAACAGAGACTGCTGAAATCTTCGATTATTCAAGCGGAGAAGCCTCTGAACATGCTTCGCTTATCAAGGAGGTCATCACAGATATTCACCACTCGGATGTGCACAGAATTGAAATAAAGGTTGAAAGTCTTGACAATTTTGTCGAAACCCATCAGATTGAAGCAATCGATTTTCTGAAAATTGATACCGAAGGCTTCGAAATTGATGTATTAAAGGGCGCCGAAAAAAGTCTGGCTGCCGGAAAAATAAAGGTTATCCTTTTTGAATTCAATAGCATGAATACCGTTCGCAAGGTTTTCTTCAGAGAATTTGAAAGCGTACTGAGCGAATATCGTCTCTATCGACTACTGCCCAAGGGCCTGCTGCCACTAGAAAATGAGGAGTTGATTTTTAAGGAAATCTTTGCTTTTCAGAATATTTTGGCTGTGAGCAGGAAGATTGGTGAACTATAGACTTGAGACTAGAATATATTGGACTTGAGACTTTTACAAGCTGTATTAACTTTGTGGTTTTTGTGGTAAAATTACGCTGGATTGGGTCTATCATCCTTTCCGCTCATCCAGGCTATTTTTCACGCAAAGGCGCGGAGAACCTACCTGATCTTTATACACGCAGAGGTGCGAGATTAACAAAGCATGACCTCGTCTATCGGAGGAGAGAAGTCAGAAATTAGAAGTTTACGGAATGCGTACTTTGTGCTACGCTGTGTAAAACTGTGCGCTCTGTCGTAAAATTACGCTGGATTGGGTCGTTCATCCTTTTCGCTCATCCAGGCTATTTTTCACGCAAAGGCGCGGAGAACGTACCTGATCTTTATACACGCAGAGGCGCGGAGATTAACAAAGCATGATCTCGTCTATCGGAGGAGAGAAGTCAGAAATTAGAAGTTTACGGAATGCGTTCTTTGTGCTACTTTCCTCTTTTGCTCTAAAATATTTCATGCAAATCTGGTAATCGATTACCAGATTTGCATGAAATAATTCATATATTTTTATGCAAATCCGGGAATTGATTCCTACATTTGTATCAAAATTTAACAAGATGGTCAATAGAGCAATTGAAAATTTATTGAAGGAATATGCAGGCGAATTTCGGTCGCTGCTGCTGGTTGGACCAAGACAATCGGGCAAATCAACCCTAGTAAAAAAAGTTTTTCCCGATAAACCCTATATCTCTCTGGAAAATATAGACGAGCGCGATTTGGCCGAAAACGACCCCAGGGCATTTCTGGGCAGATTTCCGCATGGCGCAATTCTGGATGAAATACAGCGTGCACCAGGTTTATTAAATTACCTTCAGGAGATTTTGGACAACAGCACAGAAGACGGACTTTTTATACTTACGGGGAGTAATAACCTGCTCCTGCAAAGCGATATCAGCCAGACACTGGCCGGAAGAATCGGCATACTAGACCTACTGCCTTTGAGTGTAGATGAAATAAAAAGTTTCGAGCCTGATGAATTTGAAGCCAATTCACTGATACTAAAAGGATCTTATCCCGAAATCTATCACAAGAGAAGAAATCCGCAACATTGGTACCCCTCCTATATCAGGACTTATATTGAACGAGATGTAAGGAACATTAGGAATATTGAAAATATCAGCATGTTTATTAAATTCCTGCGTTTGTGCGCCGGAAGAGTGGGCCAGCAACTTAATGTGTCATCGCTAAGTAATGAGTGCGGAATTGACGTTAAAACTGTAAACTCCTGGCTAAGTGTATTGGAAAGCACCTATATTATCAAATTGCTGCAGCCATACTATGAAAATTATAACAAACGAGTTGTAAAAACGCCCAAGTTGTTTTTTTATGACACGGGAATTGTCTGCTCACTACTTGGCATCAGGAATACAAAGGAGTTATCGGTCTCAAGCTTCAGAGGAAAACTTTTCGAAAATTTTATTCTGATGGAAATTATGAAAGCAATTAAGAATAATGGCTACCAGACAGAACTCTACTACTGGAAAATCAACAATGGAATCGAAATAGATATTATTGTTGATAATGGACAATCGCTAACCCCCATTGAAATTAAATCGGCACAGACTTATTCCAGAGATTTTGAAAGTAATCTGACCGTTTTCAACGCATTGCGGGCTGAAAGTGGGGGAATGATTGTGTACGATGGAAATATTAATTTTAAGACATCGGGACAAACAGATGTTTTTAACTGGGACAAACTGGCTGAGAAAATTAAAAGTATTTTGTAATCTTACGTTTTGCTTCTTTCCTCTCTAATTCGTTTCGCTTCGCGGAGCTTTGGTTCACTGAATTTCCTTTCTTCGCAATGAAATTTCTTAAAATCTTTCACTTCACTTCATGGAGCGCTCTCGTCTTGGGACGAGATCGGTTAGTAGGGCTCTAAGGTTTAACAAGGAGATCGGTTCATATGCTGCTCTAAAAAACTTTCACCCACCAATAGCTGCCTTTCACCTTTGCTCTATTCATACAAATATGGTAATCGATTACCATATTTGTATGAATATTTTGGTAATTTTTCTAAACAACTAAGTGTAAATAAAAATAATTATAAATTAAATATCAATTACTTATAAATATATTATTTAATAAATTATTTTGATGCGACTAAAATTTATGAAATTAATAGCTTTAGGGTAAAATAACAAATTTGTTATATTCAGAAGATAAAATTTATTAGCTAAATCTAACTAGCAGCCTAGCGCAAGTAAAAAATAAAAAGCAGCTTACAGTATAACTAATTCACAAAATTGTTTAATTTAGAGTTATAAAATAAAAAAGGAATCTATGAGTCAGTTTTATATGGTTGAGTTTGATTTGCCTGAGGTATTGAATCCCAAGTTTTTGTCTAAAATTCCCCAACAACGGAGTAAAATAGATGAGCTGATGGCATTGGGTAAAGTGCGCTCTTATTCCTTGTCGGAAGACCGCAGCAGACTGTGGATGATAGTGGTTGCAGAAACAGAAGAAGATGTTGTGGACATTCTGGAAGAAATGCCGCTGAACAAGATGATGAGTAATCATATAATACCACTCATGTTTCATTTCTCGAATGAGAATGTTATGGCAATGTCGTTAAATTAAAAAGTAACCCTAAATTAACAAAAGACATTAAAACTTAAACAAGTTTTAATGTCTTTTTTATGATGAAAATCTATTTTGACAATTTAAAGAGGGGCCTCAATGTGAATAATCTCCTTTTCGGAACAGTCTCTGAAAAAATTCAGGCAGCCTTTGACCGAAATTGCGAGTTCTGATGGCTCGATTTCGTTAAATTCACTGGAATGAACAAAGGTATAAGCACCGTAGCGGTTAGTAACAATCCAGCCTATTCCACCCAGATGAACAATATCCTCGATAAAAGCAAAGACAGTAAGTTTATAGCGTTCAAACTCGCTTAGCAATTCATTTACCCATTTTCTGAGATCTTTGCGCTTACTGGCAATTTCAGTCTCTAAGACAATAAAAGTGCCGTTAGACAACATCACCCAATATGGGTATACAGATGGTATAACTTTTGACAAAACCGATTTCAATTCTTCGGGTGCTATGTTTTTCATTTCTTTTGGGGTATTGCGAAAGATAATTATCTACAAATTTACCCAAAAATAAAAAAGTACACAAGAGCAACTGGCGCCCCTTAACAATAACAGGAATCATACTGAGGATTTTATGAAATTATTGTTAAGTCAAGAAAGTATCGATTTTAGCAGCATAAACAAGATCGGACTGAAGGGAATCGCCCATAGCCAGAAATAGTTTTTTCTATGCGGCAAAGAAGATTCCACCTCTTCGGGCGCTAACCACTTGCCCTCCCATGCCGATGCCAAAAGCCACTTGTAACGGTTGTGAAGCAGAATGAGCGAAGGCAAGAGCAAAAGTGTAATAAGTGTTGCCACGATTAACCCGAATGCTACTGAAATTGCCATAGGTATAAGGAACTGGGCCTGAATGCTTTTTTCCAGAATCAATGGTCCCAAACCTAATACAGTTGTAACCGAGGTTAGCCAGATAGCCCTGAATCTTGATATGCCCGCATGATAAACCGCATCGTTTGTATTCATTCCCTCTTTGATATTATCATTGTAGGCGGCGACCAATACCAATGAATCGTTCACCATTATTCCAATTAGTGCGATGATGCCCAAAACTGAGAAGAAACTGATGGGTGCATCGAGCCACCAATGTCCCCAAACTACACCAATAAATCCGAAAGGAATCGTAGCAAAAACAACAGCAGCCTGACCAATTGAACCAAAAGTAAGGGCAATTACCAGAAACATAATAAATAAAATAAGTGGTGCATAAGCTTGAATCGACTTTGCGCTTTTTTCATTTTCTTTGTTCTGCCCTTCGAAACGGAAATTGACCGATGGGTATTGGGCTTGAATCTGGGGAATAATTTCCGATTTCAGTTTTGACGTAATATCGGTAACAGATACTTTTTTATTGGCAATATCGGCATCGACCTTGATCTCTCTTTTGCCATCGAGGTGGTTGATATTGACCACGCCTCTTTTGATACTAAAATTGGCAATTTCTATCAATGGAAACTCTCTGCCATCGGCAAAACGAATGCGCATATTTTCAAGCTGACCGAGATTGGAGCGGTCCTCGACTTTGTAACGCATCCATACGCGTACCTCATCGCGTCCACGCTGCAAACGCTGTACCTCCGATCCGAAAAAGCCCTGACGCACCTGGGCAATGACCTCTGTAAGATTTAAACCAAGCTGTTTGCCTTTATTGTTAAGCGTGATATTCACTTCGCGCAGGCCAGCCTGATTATTATCGAGTACATCTTTCAGTTCAGCCAGACTTTCCAATTCTTTTTTAACAGCATTTACTGCTTCTTCCAGTTCGTTATAATCATTACCTAAGACCGATACAGAAATGGGTTTTCCAAAGAATGAAGAAATTCCAAAAGATAGATTTTCGGCACCCGGCACTGGCCCTACCCTTTTCCGGATAGAATCCTGAATCTCGAGTACAGGAATGTTTCGATTTTCGCCATCCATCAAAGTAATGCCTACTTTGCCACTATAGCTGGCAGGACCGATGTTACGCTCTATTTTTTCGATAATGTCTTTGCCATCTTTTCTTTTGGCTTTATAGATTGCATTAACTTCCCAAGCTTTTTCTTCAATCAAATCGAGCCATTTACCAGTGATATCTTCGCGTGTGCCCGCAGGCATGTTGAGGGTTACTTCTACATTGTCGCGTTCGATAAATGGGAAAAAAGTTGTTTTTACATGCCCCCCTGCAATGCCAGCAAAACAGACAATCAACAAACCCAACATTATTGATACAGGTAGTGCTTTCTGGTATCCTTTTACAGTAATTTTAAGGAGTGGTGCATAAATTTTATCTCTAAGTAACATAAGCAGATAATCCATCC
>JBIPOO010000163.1:0-8641 GCA_044379045.1 Saprospira sp. | reverse complement strand
CTGGTACAACCGTAATTATCTGTTCCGATAACATTATAAACTTTTGTTTTGATTGGATTGGCAATAACCAGTGGACCACTTGAAGTATTTATCATGGAATTAGGTGACCAACTGTAACTCTGAGCTCCCGTGGCAGTCATTGTTGTACTTTCTCCCTGGCAGATGGTATCGAAGGCAGGAGTCAGACTAATTCCGGCAGGCACTGTAATTATTACAGATTCTGTAGCAGAGCATCCATTCTGATTCGTTACCGTAACGTTATAAGTAATTGTATTTGATATAGTTGCTATAGTATTGCTAATATTGGCATTCGACAATCCTGTAGTTGGCGACCAAACATAATTGCTTCCACCATTAGCAAAAAGCGTGATCGTTCTTCCACGGCAGATTGTTGTATCATTCGTTATAGAAATGAGCGGATTTTGAGCAATGGTTAAATTCAATATTTGAGTATTACAGCCATTTACAAAAGAATAATTTCCCGATTGAGTATAGGTTTGATTGTTTACAGACCAGGTATAAGTATTACAAGCTGTTAATGTTGTTGTATTTGAGGTTGGCTGAATGATGGTCAGATTTAAACTGATGATAGAATCACACCCATTTGTGCCCGTAACTGTATGCGTATAGGTTCCGCTCTGTAGGTAAGTCTGACTATTCACAGGCCAAAGGTACTGTTGACAGCTAGAGGCCGTCTGAGAGGCATTTCTAATCGGATTAACAATAATCTGAGTTGTAAAAGTATCAGCGCAGTTTCCACTTAAGCCAATTAGTCTGATTGTGTAAATGCCCGATATATTAAATATCTGACTGTAATTCAAAGTATTAGCCACCACTGCACCATTTACATACCAGGTCTGGCTGCTTGCCCCTGTTGATGTATTGGTAAACTGAACTGTTGCATTCTGACAAACTGTAGTGTTGCTTGCTGTAAAAGCAGTATTGATGCTACAGGCGGCACCAAAAATACAAACAACAGCTTTACTTGTCAGGGTATTTCTTACCGCAGTTGTGGGATTGATAACTGTTCCTCCACTACTATTTGCCGCTCCTGTTCCCGTCACTGTATTTGGAGTAGTTGTCGTTAGTGTGGCAGTTGTTTCGTTGCATCCTGAGGTACCATTCAGCCCTGTTTTAACAAGATACAAATCTTTACTACCTGCACCATTACTGACCGAATAGCCACACAGAACATAATTATTTGTACTATATTCCCTGGCATAAAACCCCTGATCGTCTCCGCTGCCTCCATAAGACCTGGTCCATGATAAATTTCCATTTGCATCTGTTTTGTACAAGACAGCATCGAAAGAGCCTAAGCCAAAACTACTGGATCTGCCACACATAATATAACCACCATCGGCAGTTTGCCTTGCCGACTGCGCTCTGTCTTCGCCCGATAAGCCATATGTTTTACTCCACTGCAAATTTCCGCTTGCATCGGTTTTAATGAGGTAGGCGTCCCAGTTGCCGGCACCAAAACTATTGGTAGTTGCGCCTATTATAAATCCATTATCGGTAGTTTGTTGTACGGTGTAAGCAAAATCGAAAGAACTTCCACCATAGGTTTTTTTCCATTGCACAACACCTGCTGAATTGATCTTTACTAATAAAACGTCGTAAAAACTTTGACCAATTCCATCGGTATATCCTGCAACAATAAAGCCACCATCGGAAGTTTGCTGAATTTCTCTTCCTGCTTCATTTACACCTGCGGTTCCAATCACTGCTGTCCAGCTGATAGCCCCGGTAGAAGTCGTTTTGATGACGTACATATCGTCTCCGCCAGAGCCAAAACTGGCAGTGGTACCTGAAATTATATAGCCACCGTCAGAGGTTTGACTGACAGAATAGCCTTTGTCGGAGAGTCCGTTAGCGCCGCCATATTCTTTTGACCATTGATGCACACCGTTTGAATCTGTTTTAATCAGATATACATTAGACGCAAAATCGGTGGTTGTGGTATGCCCTACTGCTATAAAACCTCCATCACTTGTAGTATCTACATCCTGGAGTTCATCATACAATACATTGCCATAGGTTTTGGTCCAAAGCGTATCTCCCTGGCTGTTCAACCTGACCATATAACATTCCCAGCCTCCAGTACCAAAACTAAAGGTTCTGCCTGCGCATATAAAACCATTATTTCTGGTATTTTGAACCGCATATCCAAATTCTTCCTGAGCTCCACCAAGCACCATTTGAAATCTAGTTTGTGCAAATGTATAGTTGAATATTAATATTCCAATGAAAGCTATATAAAATCGCATGGATTGTTTTTTTAGTACTAGTTGATTTTTTTCTATTTAACTATAAAACTAAAATAAATAATTGAAAACCTTATGATGAGCATAATTAAATTTTATTCTTAGCATTTTAACCTAAAAATTATTGCGGTCCAAAGCTTAGGCATAGTGCTCTTTTGGTACATTATTTTCATAGGTTAAAACCTTTTGAAAAAAATCTGAACCAGAGCTAATGCAGATATGAATTAAATCAATTATTCCTTTTTATGATTCAAAACATTTTATTCCTCTGTAATATGCTTTAATTTAGAGGTGATAAATATTTATTATCACAAAAAATCTCTCCAATGAAAACTTACAAATTTTGCCAAAGCTGTGGATTTCCTCTAAAGAACGACAAAAAAGGAGGAGGATCTGAAAAAGATGGATCTATCAGCAAGAAATACTGTTCAATGTGTTATGTTAATGGTGAATTTTTAACGCCCACTGAGATTGATACGGCTGCTAAAATGCAGAAATTCTGTATCCGTGAAATGAAAAAAAATGGCATGAGCGGAATATTTGCCTGGCTCGCCACGAGAGCAATCCCAAGACTTGAAAGATGGAAGAAGACTAGCTGAAATATCATTGCTTTCATACTGATTTTATTAGCCTAAAATAAAACGAAATTGATTCCTTAAGCTCAAAAACAAAAATATTGTAAGGCCATATTAAACCTTTTGATTTATTACAAGTCATAGTTTCAGAAATTGGCTATATTTTTGTCCCATCTTTAAAAATTAAAATAATGTACACTATGAAAATCACAAAAACCATTCTCAGCCTCAGTTTTGCTTTAACAGCAATTTTTGCAAATGCTCAAGTAAATCTTGTTGAAAGAGCCGATGACCGTAAAGACCTTGCAGTAGACCGGGCTCAAAAAGAAAGAGACCAGAAAGAAATCGCTGCCTTTCAGTCCGACCTAGCAGGCATTGAAACTGCATGGAAATCCGGCGATGCGAACAAGGTAAATGCGCTCAAAAATCAATTAGTAGCTGCTATGAAAAGAGAAATCGAACAGAGCGAAAACAAATTGTCACAGGACAAAAAAGAAGTCCGTGAAGATAATGCCGAAATCCGATCTGATAACCGCGAAATCAGACGCGATCGTCGCGATAGCCGTGTTGGTGTGGATGTAAGAGATGATGCACGAGATAAGGCCCGCGACAAAGCCGACCGCAGAGATGATATCCGCGACAAAGCCGATGATGTGAATGACAAAAATGAGCAGGCAGGTCGTCTTGCCCGTCAGAAAAATATTTATGAAACACTCAAGGCTTATCATTTTGCCAATTTGGGGGAATTTTCGAAAGGTGAAGCTGCTACCAAAAGAATGTTGGCAAACGAATTTCTCGAAACTATGCAACGCGATCTAGCCGAAACCTACGAAGAAATTTCGGAGGACAAAAGAGAGCTTCGTGAAGACCGTCGCGAAACCCGTGATGATCGCAGAGAGCGCCGAGAAAGAAAGTAATATGCTGCTTTTTTACTTAAAAAACGCAATATCGATGAGGTATTGCGTTTTTATTTTTTTTATTTTAAATCACTTTGTCTAAATTTCGCCAATAATACATAAACCTATGATCAAATATCATATTGATGACGATATCAGAAAGGCCTATACCCTACCCGGTTCTTTTTACAGCGATGAAACTGCATACAAACATGTATTGAAAGAAGCTTTTGTGTCAAGCTGGCAATGGATTGGTGACAACAGCGAACTGAATGAAAATGGTTATTGCAAACCTTTTGAACTCTTGCCGGGCAGTTTATCGGAGCCACTTTTGCTGAGTCGTGACCAGAATGGCGAATTGCACTGTCTATCAA
Source organism: Saprospira sp. (assembly GCA_044379045.1). Classification (GTDB taxonomy): domain Bacteria; phylum Bacteroidota; class Bacteroidia; order Chitinophagales; family Saprospiraceae; genus Saprospira. The sequence continues at coordinate 4,529 of JBIPOO010000163.1, read as the reverse complement.
ATGTTTGTACACATCGTGGCAAGATTATCGTTGAAAAGGCCGGAAAAATGCGTCAGTTGAGTTGTGGTTATCATGGTCGCTGTTTTGCGCTGGACGGCAAATTCAAATCAATGCCCGAATTTAAAGAGGCTTTGGACTTTCCACGCGAGGCTGATAATTTGAGCAAAATCAATCTAAAAAATATAGGAACTTTTCTGTTTTGTTCTTTAGCGCCAAAGATTGACTTTGAAACTGTTTTCAAACCGATTATGGAACGCCTCAGCTGGTTTCCATTCGACAAATTGGTTTTCGATGAAGCAAATTCGGCAGAATATAGCATTAATGCACATTGGGCCCTGTATTGCGACAATTACCTGGAAGGCTTTCATGTGCCCTTTGTTCATCCTGCGCTTGGTGCCAATCTTGATTATGCAGAATATAGCAGCGAAATATTTGATTATTGTAATCTTCAATTAGGCGTGGCCGATCCTGGTGCTTCCGCTTTTGAATTGCCAGTAACATCTGTAGACTTTGGCAAAAGAATCCATGCCTATTACTGGTGGATTTTTCCCAATCTAATGCTCAATGTGTACACCTGGGGCGTATCGGTAAATGTTGTGGAGCCAATTGGCATTGACAAAACCAGGGTTAAATTTTACACCTATCTCCTACCCGGAAATGAATCGGCAGGCTTTTCAAAAGACATGCTGCATCAGACCGAAATGGAAGATGAAGATGTGGTGCACAGTGTTCAAAAAGGTCTGAAAAGCAGCTTTTATAGCAGCGGTCGATTTTCTCCAACAAGGGAACAGGGTGTACACCATTTTCACAGGCTTTTATCTGGTTTTTTTAATGAATAAATTGTAAAACAATTCGAATTACTCTATTTAAATAATGACTTTTTAAGTAATTTTAAATTAGAAAACTATTGTTTCTTAATATCTTTGATTATAATTTCGATCCCTAAAATCAAGTATATTTTACACCTATTTTATTTTTTTTAAATTTAAAATACTAAACCTATGCAAGACTTACTTAATCAAAAAGAATTCACCCTTAAAGAAGGAAAAAGATTTATCAGAGGACTCAGAAAATATGAGGTTTTCTCAGGCCAAAGTAACACAGCATTGTTTACAATTGCCGAGGAGGGAGGTATTTTCAAAAAGATTATGCGCGGACTTTTTGGTGAATCAATCAGTTCAATGAGTTTTAATGTTAGTGACGCTCAAGGCAATTCAGTTGCTAAAATCAAAAAAGGATTAGGCGTCTCCAATGTTTCCATTTTCAAACTTTTGGACAAGAATGGCAACATGATAAGTTCTGCCGGCAATCCAATAAAATTTAATGATGATTCCTTTATCGAAATTAAAGATGCAAATAAAACAATCATATTCAAGTCGGGTCTGACAGGTGGAAGTCAATGGTTCCCCATTTTGGTTTTTCCTGCAGAAAATGTAAAGGCTGATTGGCTAAGAGGCACCTTGAGCGGCACTAAATATGCACAGCTTGGCAGAACTGATAATAATGTTTTTTCAAGCTCAGGCAATAGCTATCAAATTAGTTTTGGTGATGAACCAAAAACAGTTGAGGAGCTTCTAAACATTGTTACCTTCTCCCTTTGTGCCGATTTTTACTACGATAATAGAAGATAGAATTTTAAAATTGACCCGGATTTGACCTTACTTTCATATGCATTTTATATGATTTTAAATCAAATCCGGTTATTTGTAAATTTCTAAACTTTTGAATTCTTAGCACCTAATGAAACATAATTTAATTTATTCACTAATTGCCGCTATATTTTTTTTATGCAATAGCTGTGGATTAGGCAGTTACCCCCCAGAAAATGAAGGGGCAATGATAACTCCTGACGGTAAAAAAATTGTGCAGGTCTATAGTATTTTTTATTGTACCCAATACAAATCGAGTGGCAACAGAGTTAGCAGAAGCGGTACAAAAACCTACTATGTAGACATTTATGATAGCCAAAATGGTAAAAAAATCAATAAAAAATCTTTTAAACTCGCAAATAATGCAAAATTAAAAGCCGTTACAAATAAAAGTTTTCTCACATACGGTTATAACCAAAAAAAGAATAGAATTAGTATAGAAATTCATGATATTGAAGGCGGCAAATTGATATTCAATGAGGATCAGCTGAAAAAGCTGAACAATGGCCTTGTTTTCCAATACAACTATATATATGACAACTACGGCGACAAAGCTGGCTTTGTTATTAAGGCCGATGATGCAAGGATATACCATTTGGATGATATCAGCGGAAAAGCTACACGCCTGGAGAACCAGGAAAATACAAATCTACTTAACGAATCAAATTATCAATTGAGTGCAGGCATATTCTATGATTCTCTTTACTTCAAATTCAAGGGCACTAACAGAAAAAAAGTAATTTTAATCAGAAAAACCACAAACTTGACAAAAAAAGTAAAAGAAATAAATTCATCATTGGATTATATCGATCCTAAACTTATCGAAAATACAAACATAAATGATGAAAGTGATTTCCTTAACAAAAAGATCAGATTGTATTTTGCCGACAAAGACTGGTTAATTATGTCAAAAACTAAAGATAATCTAAATCATGAATGGATTTTTACCGCACTTGATAAAGAAACATTGAATGAAAAATGGTCGACAACACTTGTAAATCCACTTGTTCAAAAGAAATCAGAAGCAATTAAACAGTTCTATACCTCAGACAATACACTCATTATAATAGGCTCTCAGTCTATTAATAAATTGGATCTAAAAAGCGGTAAGTGGTTGTGGAATGTAAGGCTGACCAATGAAATTTATTAATCCCAAAAAATCTCAACATGAAAAAACTAACATCAATACTGGTGTTTCTTGCTATACTGACCACTAATTTATTTTCTCAGGATTTGCCACAAATAAAACATAAGATTATTGAAAATGTAGTGGAAGATATTAATATTTTCAATAGGAATAACCGAAAGAACAATGTAATAATAACAAGCTCAAAATCTGGTGATACGCTTGTTCTTGTTGCCAAAGGCAAGGACGATGTCCTGTTAAAATATACCTTTAAACTCAAAAACGGTCGCTGCGATTTTCAAACTGTCGATTATAGATGTATATCCTGCGCAGAAAAAAATGTAAAGGGCATTTTAAAACAGGGCTATCTTGGTTGGAGAAAATTGGGAGAAAACAAATATCTATCGAATTATTTCTACCAGACTGAATTGGAACTTATTAAAAACGAAGACGGTACAATTCGATTGGTCTATCAATTTGTCAACAAAACCAAAAAGGAGTATAAGCTTTGGTATAAAACTTTACCAAAAATATAAGGCAGTAAAATTTAATTGAATTTTTTCTCTTATTGATTGGTTAAAAGATATAATGCTCAAAATATGATGACAGATTCATTCAAAACTAAAATTATTACTTTTTTGATGCCTTACAGGCCTAACAAAATTGGCATTTTTGGTTCCTATGCAAGAGGCGAAGCAAAAAAGGGTAGCGATTTAGACATCCTCATTAGTTTTAAAGATAATATTAGCCTTTTGCAATTTGTTATGATTCAACAAGCTTTATCAGAAAAACTAAAATTAAATGTTGATTTGGTAAGCGAAAAAAGTTTAAAAAACCAAAAATTGATTGCCGCTATTCAAAATGATTTAATAACGATTTTTGATGAAGAAGAACGATTTAATATATCTTGAGCATATTTTTCAAAATTTGACAAAAATTAAAGATTATACTTTAAATGTTGATTTTGAAAGCTTCAAACTTGACGAACAAAAACAAGATGCAGTAATAAGAAAAATCGAGGTAGTTGGTGAAGCATCTAAGAAGGTAAGTAAATTTACAAAAGAAAAATATTCAAATATACCGTGGAAAGCAATAGCAGGAATGAGGGATAAGCTAATTCATGACTATTTTAGTGTTGATATTACCATGGTTTGGAAAACAGCTTTAGAAGATGTGGGACCTCTGATATTAAGTGTAAAGCAAATTATTGACGATTTGGAAAATTCAGTCGATCAATAATAAAAATACTATGCTCTATTCATACTCCTGCCCGTCAATCACAATTTTTGCAATAATTTCACGCATAATTTCGGAGGTGCCGCCTCCAATAGTGCCTACTCTGCTGTCGCGGAACATACGGGCAATCTTATAGTCTTCCATAAATCCGTATCCACCAAAAGATTGTAAGCATTGGTACATGAGTTTGTCTGACAATTCAGTAGAATTGAGTTTTGCCATTGAGCATTCTTTTACAATATACTCGCCCTGAGCATGCAGCTTGGCACAATGATATGCAAAAGCCTTATTGATTTCGACTTCGGTAGCAAGCTGTGCCATTCTATGCCGTAAAACTTGAAACTTATTGATAGGTCGATTGAAAGCTTCTCTTTCAGACATATACTTGAGGGTGTATGACATAGCCGACTCGCAGGCACCTACACCCATGATAGCACCTATAAGCCTTTCGAGCTGTAAACCGCCCATGAGATAGTAAAAGCCCATACCCTCCTCGCCTATCAGGTTTTCTACAGGAA
>JBIPOO010000162.1:0-8651 GCA_044379045.1 Saprospira sp. | reverse complement strand
AACGTACTTTTTTGCGCTGCTCGATAATTTTTTTGGCACAATTGAGGGAGGGCCTTACAAGAATAGATTAATTTAGAGGGATTAAATTAGAAGGTAGAAAATCTACAGGTGCTAATCATTCAATAAGGTTGAACCGAATGTTATCAACGCTTTTAATTTCTAACTTCAAACTTCTACCTTCAAAATTTTAATTATGTCTTTTTCCATAGCCCCAGGTTTGGTCCATGGAGAAAACCTTTTTACAGGCTTACCATTTTTGTCGATGATAAATTTAGTAAAGTTCCATTTAATGCCTTCGGTTCCAAAAATGCCGGGTAAAGTCTTCTTCAGATACTTGAAAATGGGATGCGCATTTTTGCCATTGACATCAATTTTTGAAAACATCGGAAAGCTGACGCCATAATTTAAAAGACAGCCTTCAGAGATTGATTGTTCATTACCAGGCTCCTGATTACCGAATTGATTGCATGGAAAGCCGAGAATAAGCAGCCCATCATTTTTATATTTCTGGTATAATTGCTCTAAACCCTCGTACTGTGGAGTAAGTCCGCATTTACTTGCCGTATTTACAACAATTAAAGCCTTTCCCTCAAAATCAATCATATTTATTTCCTTCCCGGAAATTGATTTAGCTTTAAAATCGTATAAGTTTTGCATGATGGCTTTAAGTTTGAAAATTTGAAATGATAAGACAAACAGCTTACCCAAAAAATAGAATAAAATTGTCTGTAGTCGAAACGGCAAGACATTAACAATGTTTAGTAAAACAAAAAAACTTTTTCATCTATGAAAAAGTTTTTTTGTTTTGTTAACCTATTTCGAAGTAATAATAATTAATATTTGAGCGCTTATAAATCCTCTCCGTTGATAATCTCGTTATTCAGTGCAAATATTACCAGCCCTGCTACATTTTTGGCCCCAGTTTTTTCTAAGAGATTTCTTTTATGGGCATCTACAGTCCTTTTGCTGATGAAGAGTTTATCGGCAATTTCTTGATTTGAATACTCTTTGATAATGAGCACCAGGACTTCCTTTTCACGTTCAGTGAGGGGAATGCTGGGTTCAAATCGTGACTTTTTCTTTTTTGCAACAGGAGAAGAGAGGCTGTTCATTACGGTACTCAATACTTTGGGACTGTAAAAAGGCTGCCCCTCACTTACCAAAATGATACCATGTTTAATTTCCTGTTCGTTCGAATTTTTCAGAAGATAACCAACCGCGCCAGCTTTGAGCATTTCTTTAATGTGTTGGTTTTCCGCAAGCATAGTGAGCGCAAGAACCTTTATATGTGGATATAATTCACAGATTCTTGCAGTGCATTCAATCCCATCCATCTCATCCATGTTGATATCCATCAAAACAATATCGACATCCATTTCTTTTAAAAGGTCCAATGCAGTCTGTCCGTTGGCAGCTTCGCCTACCACAACAAATCGATCGTCCTCGTCAAAATGGGCCTTAATGCCATCTCTTATTAACTTGTGGTCATCGACCAAAAAAACTTTAATCGCACTCATCTTATTAGTTTTCAAAGCAGTCTGTTGTTGCTTATTATATTCAACTCCTCAATTGAATTATTTCACTACAAGATAACAAAATTCACTGTTAAAATAAGCAATAAAAGAAAAAAAAATCATGTCAAAGTGGTATTTCAATAATAAGTGTTGTGCCGGATCCAGGTTTTGTTTCGATAGTAAAAATACCCGAAATAGCAATGGTTCTGTTGCGCATACTGTTTATTCCGAAATACTTCTGTTGTGTATCATAGTTGAAACCTTTGCCATTATCCTCAATTGTCAGTATCAGCAAATCGCTGTGCTTAATAAGCTGAATTGTGACCTCAGTGGCTTCAGAATGTTTCAGAATATTGGTAAGTGATTCTTGGGTAATTCTGAATAAGGCCAGTTCAATTTTCGATTCAAGGCGCAGCAGTTCAAGATTGTGGTAGAAATTAATACTTAAATCTTCGGCACCAAGTTTTTCAATCAGTCCCTGTACTGCCACGGTGTATCCATAATCGCTGATTGCCTTGGGCATCAGACTGTGTGCTAGTTCACGACTTTCCTGAATAGCCTGCCCTAGATAATGCTGCGCGTTTGAAAGCTTGTTTTGATTTTTATTTCCAAGCAGATTGGTTTCTCTGCTGACAGATTCAAGGTTTAGAGAAACAGCCATAAGAATCTGTCCAAGGTTGTCATGAACATCTTTAGCAAGTCTTGCTCTTTCTCTATCTTCAGTTTCCAATATAGTAGCAAGAATTAGGTCTTCGCTCTGTTTTTTTTCTATGATCATGCCAAGCTGTAGACTTAAGGCTTCAATAAGGCTTTTTTCGCCGTCAAGAAAAGGACTTTTGTCCGAAGATTCAACATCCTCCGTATAAAAAACCTTCAGGCTTCCACTTTGCCTATTTCCTATATTTATTGGAGCAGCAATGAAGCTGTAATTAGATTTGAAAACCTTGTTGCTGTAGGTTTTATTTGCAAAATTGACAGACACCCCGCAAATCTCAGGATATTGCCAACCGCTTGAAATGATGTTGAATGATTTGTTGATCAGATCTTCAATGCTTCCTTGATTAAGATTATTGTTAAGTCTCGATAAATCTAGCAGACAGTTCAGTTCTTTGGTTCTTTCCGAAAGACTGAAGACCAGGTTTTCAATTCGCTCCTCGTATTTGATCCTGTCCGTTATATCTCTTATTACAGTGTAGCTGAGCGCATCTTTTTCGATACTGCTTTCCCAAAATTCAGCAATGAAATTATCGCCATTACTTTTTTTGAAAATTCTGATATTTCTGTTTTGTGATTTTTTAGCTGATTTATTTTTTTTCTCAATTAAATCGGAAATATTCAAGCAGCTGAGTTCTACTTCAGTTTTCATAAAAAGCCTGCAGGCAGCCTCATTTACTTCAATTATTTTTCCATCTTTATGTATGATAATTCCTTCGTTGGTCGCATCTGCGAAAAATTTGTATTTTCGATTGCTTTCTTCCAGTTTACGGCTCGACTCGAATGATTTAGTGACATCTCTGATAATCTGATATTGATAAATGGTGCCATTTATGATTATGTAGTCATCAAAATAATCAGCCATGAATATAGTGCCGTCTCTTTTTTTGAGGGGTATCACAAAGGAGCCGTTTTCTCTTAGTTCGTATGGGAAAACAATAGTATTTTCGGCTATCAGCCCATGCATTTTTTCAATGATATGTATTCTTAGGCTTTCTTGTTTTAGGTCTTTTGTGTCAATGCCTGCAATCACTTTCGAAAGCATGCGGTTAAAATTTTCAAAAACTTCCCTGTCTTTGGGCAATAAATTTTCCAGCACATTATAACCACTTATATTTTCCAGATCGAGTTGAAATAGATCGCAGTATGCCTTGTTTACCTCCATTGCTATACAGTCTTTACAAATGGAGATAGCTTCGTTTGTTGTATCTGATAATAGTTTGTATTTATTTCGGCTCTCTTCGAGCAACAGTTGTGATTCCCTCAAAGGAGTGATATCCCGCATGACAACTAAACGTAGTCGTTTTCCATCTACCGACATCAGTTCTTCTTTGTACTGAAAATGAAAATCAATTCCATTTTTGTTCTTTTTGTAGAAGCCTGACTTTTCAAAAGAAGTTCTATAAACCTCGTTCAAAATTTCTTTAGTAAGACCAAGCTCTTTTATAGACTCCTCAGTCATGATATCAAAAGTATGTTTTCCAATAAATTCTTTTTCTGAAAAGTCAAAAAAATCGCATGCAGCCCTGTTGACTTCCACAATATACCCGCCGTCGTGTACCATAATAATCTCATCGGTAATGTCTGAGAGCAATTTGTACCGCTTCTCATTAAGTTCAATTTTCTTAAGGGCATTGATTTCTTCACTGATGTCTCTGATCACAACATAGCGGTAAGGGGTCCCCTCAATTTCGATCTTGTTACCCCAAAGTTCGATATCTGTTGAAGCTCCGTTTTTAAGTGCTATTTTGGTTTTTTCATTTCTGATGATATCAATGTTGACTTCATTTTCTTTAATGAATTGCACAATTCTCGACACCTCCTCTTCAACTACCAATTCTGTCAAGGATCTCCCTAAAATTTCTGCTTCAGTTCTTCCCACTATCTCACAAAACCTTTTATTTACTTCAACTGCAATTCCCTTATCATGAATTACAATACCTTCCCTCGAACTATTGAGCAAATGTTTATATTTATTATTGCTCTCTAACAATTTTTTTTTGTACGCTAAGTCCTTACTGATGTCAGTTATGCGAAGACAGCGGTATTTGATTTTCTCGATTTCAATGATTCCAGCCTTAAGCGAAAGAAATATTTCCGATCCGTCTTTTTTATAGTACCTGATAATTTCCTCATATTCCGCAGCTGAATTATTTGTTATAAGATTTTCAATTTCATATAGTTTAGGGTCTTTTTCTTTGGACGCTAATGCCTCGGTAATAGGTTTTCCGATAAGTTCAGATTTCTCGTAACCAAAAATTCTACAAAAGGCATTATTTACATCGCATATAATATTCTTTTTATAAAGCAAAACTGCTTCAGAAATCTCATTGAAAATTGTTTCATGTTTGTTGCATTTAATAATATCGCTTTTGGGTAAGAGGGTCATCATGACGTTGTAAAGATTCTTGTCAGGATCAAAAACTCCCTTTTCAAGGATCTCTACACATTGATTATCCGAATTATAGAAAGGATAAACCAGGTTGTAAGATGATTTTAACTCAGCAGCAACAAGCAGTTTTTCTTGAATTTCGTTTTTATCTCTTTCATTTAGTTTTGTATCAAATAGCTCATTATTGATATCTTTATCATTATAGCCGCAAAATGTATCTGATGTGCATTTTAAGTCGAATAGCTTAAAAGAGCCGTCAATTACTCTTATGGCAAACATTAGATCAAAACCCGATTTATGTTGAATTCTTGACATATGATGAAGCAAAAATTAAAATTAAATTTAGTTGTATCGAAACTTTATTTGTAATATTTAGTTTGCTAATTGTCCAAACTTCTTACTTTTAGAACCGTTTTGTGTTTTGGCCCCTATTGAAATGGAAAAATAATCAATTTTATTAAATTAATACAGTTGCATTCGTAAATTCAATTAAAATAATGAACAATCCTTCATTTTTCTCTAGGCTGAAATTTCTTAATTTGCTGCTGTTTTTGACGGTCACTGTCTTTTTTTCCTGTACCAGTACAAATAACAATGCAGATAAAGAGCATATTGGTAAAAATCTTTTTGAACAAAACTGCAGCCTTTGTCACGGCAACGATGGTAAACTCATGGCAGCAGGGGCCCCAGATTTATCTGTTTCTGTAATTGACAAGGATGCGGCTTTGATAGCAATCGAAAAAGGTAGTCCACAAAAAGGAATGCCAGCTTATGCAAATCGTTTCAGTAAAGAGGATTTGCTCGCTATCAGAGATTATATATTTGAACTAAGAAAAACTAAATAATTAACCAACTAAACAATTTATTATGTACGATTTTTTAAAACATGCACATTCTGGTCTCCGTTGGCTGGTACTTATTTTCATTGTAGTGTCAATTGTAAATGCACTGATGAAAAGAGGAAAAAATACAGAATATACCAAAGGTGATAAAATGCCAGTTTTGCTTGGGCTTATTTTTACCCATGTTCAACTCTTGATTGGATTGGTATTGTATTTTATTACTCAGAAATTTTCCTTCGCCAATGGAATGGGTGCACTTATGAAAGATGCAGTAGGCAGATTTTACGCAGTCGAGCATATTTCACTCATGATTTTAGCGGTAGTACTTATCACAGTCGGATACAGTAAATCGAAAAGACAGGAGCTTGCTTCCAAAAAACATACAACAGTATTAATTTTCTACGGAATAGCATTGTTGTTGATTTTGGTTTCAATTCCATGGCCTTTCAGAGCTGAATTGGGCGGAACCTGGTTTTAGAATTTTAAAGAAACCATAAAAAACAGGCAACTGAGTCTTTCGGTTGCCTGTTTTTTATTTTCTACCCATCATCAGGGTTATTTCTGCCAGTACAACTTCCATATATTTTTTATTGCGAAGCGACGCTGCTGTTTTGTGTATTCTTTGTTCGTTGGCTTTAACAAAGGCTTTTTTTCTGATTTCAATTATCTTTTCAATTTTTCGATATTCCTTATCTGCATAAATAAAAACAGTTTCTGTCTTAATTTTACGGCTAGGGTAGGAGGGTTTGTTCCTTGCCTTGTAGATTTTTCGTATTAAAAAATATCTTCTGAATGTAGAAAATTGAGCAAGCTCCTCATTAAAGAGCGGCGGCATTGAGCAGAGCAAAAGTCCATCTGCCCTGAAGATATATCCTACCTGAACGGCAAGCATAGCGCCAATGCCAAAACCAAATAAATAGATTTCAGTCGGATGAAGTTCATCAACAATTTCGTGAATTTTCTGGGTAGCTTCGAGTGCACATTCCAGCAATGAATTGTGCTTTTTCCACCTGATGTCGATCATATACACTTCCATGCCAAGTTCCGATGCAAAATCGGCCAGCTGCCGGTAGGGGCGCTGTCTGGTTTTTTGTCCCTTTTCGGGAATGACGAAAAGAAACCTGCTGCTCTTAAGTGCTTCGATCATAATGGAAGGTAGGTGCACATCGAACACAAAAAAGTACATCTGTCACCATTTGGCAACAGATGTACACATAAATTCTTAAACCTTAAACAATGATATATTAGAGCGCGTTGACAAATTTTGTCAGCTTGCTTTTCAGGTTGTCGGCTTTGTTTTTGTGAAACTGTCCTTTCTTGGCCAAACGGTCAATCATAGAAGTAACTTTTGGAAGGAAGGTGTTTGCTTCATTCTTCTCGCTTAAGCTACGTAGGCGTTTAATGGCCGAACGAGTTGTTTTTTTGTAAAAACGATTGTGAAGACGACGTTTAAGTGTCTGGCGAATACGCTTTTTGGAAGATTTGTGGTTTGCCATGTCAAATTGCTATTGATAGGTGTTAATTATTATCTTGTATTTTTAGGTCGGCAAAGATAGGGTTATTTTTTAATTCTGCAAAAAGTATTAAAGTTTTTTCTTTGTTTATTTAGAAAAGTCAGAAATCAGAAGGCAGAAGGTAGAAGGTAGTCTCGTCTTTCGGACGAGAAGAAGGTAGAAGGTAGAAGGTAGTCTCGTCTTTCGGACGAGAAGAATTTAGAAGTCAGAATTTAGAAGTCAGAATTCTCAGAAAATTTGACAATCTGTGCTCTGATAATCTGACAATCTGATAATCTGATAATCTGACAATCTGATAATCTGACAATCTGACAATCTGACAATCTGACAATCTAATATCTGATAATCTGAACCCAAAAAAACTGCAGGCCTGTAAGCCGAATTCTGTTCCCTCAGAGAGGGTCCTCATCATTTATCTCAACTTTGAATCACTTCAAAGCTTTATCTGCCTACCCTCCGGCTCGGGCGGGCAACCCTTAGCTGCAATAAAGCAGAAAGCCGGTTTACATGGCATTTCAACCCGCGGGGTTTATCCCTGCAATCTGTTGCCAAATAGCAGCGTGCGCTCTTACCGCACGTTTTCACCCTTACCTCCTTAATCGAAATCAACGAGACGGTTATTTTCTGTGACACTTTCCGTAACAGTTGCCCTAGACAACTATCCCCAGCCGTTAGCTGGCGCAGCGCCCTGCGTTGTTCGGACTTTCCTCCCCATCCTACAGGATGAGGCGATGAAGCAGCCTGCAGCAGTTCTTTTAATCTTTATATCAATTCAGCATTTATGGTGGCTGAGCAACTTTTACTTAAAAAGATTCATTCTAAATAATGAATAAGTTACAAATATCGTCAACAACTTGTGTCAAACAAGCATTTTTGTTGATAAATTCACCAAATAATTAGAAATTAGTTTAAAATTGCATACTTTTACGACCTTGTGAATTGCCTTAAATTATCAATTTGATGGTTAAAATATTCTTAATCAGATTTTTGGACAATCGCTATTTAATAACTTTCAAAATTTGTTTTTTTAAACCATTGTCGAACTAAAAATTATCTACACATGAAATGGTTAATCAGTTTCCTTACTTCTTCTTTGGGTAAAAAAGTCGTCATGAGTCTGACGGGTCTATTCCTGTGTACCTTTTTATTGGTACATATGATAGGCAATCTCAAACTTTTTGCCGATAGCGATGGGCATAAATTCAATGAGTATGCTGAATTTATGGCGCACAACCCGCTTATCAAATCCGTTTCTTACGGTCTTTATTTCTTTATTCTGCTGCATGCATTTCAGGGTTTCCTGATCTACTTTACTAATAGGGCAGCTGTTGGAGGTGGCAAACGCTATTCAGGCAAACAAGTTAGTCCCACCGAGGCTAGGATTGCATCTCGCAACATGGCTGCATTGGGTACGCTTATTTTAGCATTCCTTCTTCTGCACATGGGCCAGTTTTGGTTAAAAGCTAAGATCATCGGACTTGCCGACGGTGTTACACTATTTGATGAAGTAAAAATTGCTTTCAGTCAGGAATGGGTGGTTATCGCCTATCTGCTCGGACTTGTAGCTTTGTCTCTTCATTTACTGCATGGGTTTCAGAGTGCATTTCAGACCCTTGGTCTTACGCATCCTAAATACACACCTCTGGTCAAAATGCTGGGTTATGCATTTTCAATT
>JBIPOO010000025.1:0-27091 GCA_044379045.1 Saprospira sp. | reverse complement strand
TCAGGGTCTCTCACTCTTTCATAACTGAGCCCTTCTTTGTTTGGACCATAATAATTATTCAGGTAGGCTACTATGCCTTCCTTGCCGCTACATTTTACAGGATTCTCCTTTGAACCTGTTTTGTCATGATCTCTCATAATTAACTATCGTGATATTTTATGTCAATTGAATTTCTATTTTTATTAAGTTTATGTGTAATTAGTTTTAATTTAGATAAGAGAAAAGACAATCCAATTTTAATATTTTCATGGCCATTTACTTTGTAAAAATATCAAAACTTTTCTATATTGGCTTAGCTAAAGTACCTAAATAATTTCAATGTTTTCCATGCACCACATCCAAATTATCAATAAATAGTTTGAGTCCCTACCAAGACCCATATTGGTGTTAACAGTTGGCTTGCCCCTGTGCGGAAAAGACAGTCTCATTAAAATGTTGGCTTTTTAAGATTTTTATATGTTGTCGAGAGATAAGATAATCGAAGCGCAAAACCCAGACTTGGATTACAGAAAGGCTTCATAAGATTGAATCGACTTATGCTCGGATTTCGAATAAATTGCATATAATTCTATTTTTTATTACAATGATAATGAATGAATTAAATGTCTGTATTTTGAAAATGTGGACAACTTGAGGATAAATTGTGGATAAGTCGCCATAGTTCACCATTTGAAAAAATGCTTAAAAATTTTAAGAATTTTATAAAATTTGTAACATTCTTTCGTCGTTATCGTATTATATGAAAAAACAAAAATAGATTGCTTATCGCCTGATTCTACAAAAAAGAAAAAACACATTTTGCTGTCTTTTGAACAGTATTCCATCATCAGGAAATTTTTACGATATGAAAACGCTATTATTTATTGCAGCCTCGATGCTGCTTCGCAGTTGCGTGTCTTTATCGGAGTATCGTCACTTGAATTTGTCAATGTAATACATGACGACCACATACACGTAGATTTTGCCTACATATAAAAATCATAAACAAAAAAACAAAAGTAAAATGAAAAAAAGAAATATCATACTGCTGTCAGTTCTTGGAATCTGCCTGACAACTGCTCTAACGCTCTACATTGTTTTTGGGAGCACACTTTTTTCTCATAAATTGAAACATGGATTAGTAAATACTCCCCCTGTCGTTGCAGAAGCAGTTATCGACAGTATACTAAACAGTTTTGAAAAGGTACCGCTGTCGGCACTGCCTAAGTCACTGCTTGTTTCCGGCGATTTTTCAAAACCTGAGTTTCAAGGTCATTTTCACGGGAGAACCTTCTACAAGGTAAAACTGCCCCAGGCAATGCAGAAAATTGTTGGTGACTGGCGCATCATTGATTTTATCAGTGAAGATCAGAAATCAACCTGGTTTTATTCGATGGATGCTGAATTTTACTGGCTCATAGACAAAAAAGTATTACATGCCTTTCTGCAGCTAAAAAATAAAATGGAAGCGACAAATCTCGATTGGAAGGCCATCAAATTGAGATGCGGTCATCGATCGCCGAATCATAATAAAGTAGTAGGTGGAGCATCCATGAGCAGACATATCTGCGGAGAAGCAATTGATTTTAATGTTGGCGATGCTGATAAAAACGGAATAGTAAATTACGAAGACAAGAAAAAGGTATTGGCCCTCTGTGAGCTTGTAATTGGAAATAAAGGCGGTATAGGGCTTTATCCCAATACGCAGGCAGTACATATCGATACCAGAGGTTACAAAGCACGTTGGGACAGTTATTAAATATATTTCTCAACAATTTAAATTAAAGCCTATGAAAATCTTATCAGTTTTTATGCTGCTTTTTATGTTGAGCAGTTGTGTTTCAATCTTTAAATACAAAGCAAGCCAGTCCGAATACAATAAGTCTGTGCAAACTGGTTATCAATACAATAAGGATATGGCCAGATTGAAGCAATTAAATGCAAAAATGAGAAACGAAATAAATTTATTGACAATTGAAGCAGATTCAATGAACAGTTCCGTTTCGAAAAAATATATCCTAAAAAGACTTGAAAAGCATGGTATTAAAGTAAAAGCGGCAGACTTTAATCCAGAGTATCTGCCTTTGAAACATCCAACTTTACGGGAGAGGTATATTAATACAGAAACGATTAACTATTCAAAATTAAACCCCGATACTGCCCGAAATATCAAATGGTTGACAAATAAAGAAAAGGATATTTATTACTGGCTCAATTACGCTCGTATGTATCCACGCGATTTTTGTGACAAATACATCTTGCCTTTGATGGAAACCAATGCCGACCCCAATTATTTGTTGACGCTTATTGACTACATGTATGAAATGAAACCAATGAATCCGCTTATTCCCGATAAGTCATTGTACGAATCAGCAAAATGTCATGCGGAAAGTACCGGTAAAGCTGGTATTGTTAGTCATGATAGATTAAAAGGTTGTACCTCAAAATATTATGGGGAATGCTGCGATTATGGCAATTTTTCGGCAAAAGATCATGTGATCAGGCTTTTGGTTGATGAGCACGTGAGTTCTCTGGGACACAGATATATCAGTCTGGGTTTTTATAACCAGGTTGGAATATCGGTTGCAAGTCATATTAAATATTCAGAAACGGTTGTTTTTGATTTTTGGTAATCTTAAAACATAAATATATGAGGGTCTTAATAGTTTTTGTTTCAATCTTTTCATTACTTAGTATTTCCTGCGTGCCACAAAAAAAATACATTCAGATAGAACGCAGAATTGTAAGTCAGGAAAAACTGGTTAACAAGAAAAAAATAGAACTTGACGCTTTAAGGGCAGATAGTATCGTACTTGCAGAAAAACTGCATAAACTAGAAAATGAATAAAAATTAGACAAACTTAAATCAAATGAATATGAAATACATAAAGTATATTTTGTTGTCTTTTATTGTTTTAACGACAATCACAGGCTTGATTTTTTTATTTAAAGACAAACCCGAAATTAAAAAGATCATTGGTCTTAAAAAAGAGATTATAGTCAATAAGGATTCTCTAATTAAATTAGGAATGCCGCCAAGAATTGTTGAACAATATGCCTTTACAATTAAAACGAATAAGCTGTATAGTAAATCATTTTTCATTTCTGATCCACGCGAAAATTTGATTTATTTTTTCGACAAAAAGGGCCATTTTGTTGCCAAAGCCCCTGTTATCGATGGTTCAGATGTGCAATCAAAAGATAAAAAGCAGTTGGAAGAGGCCTTTAAACATTGGTCGGAGCATGCTGCTGAAATCGGCTTTAAATATAACAAAACAAGCAAAAAGTATGAGGACGTAACAGGCAGAAAAAGACCTTACAGTCAAGCATTAGTGTATGCCCATATAGCAAAAGGGAGCGGTAAATTTTTCCCTCAGGGCATGTATAAGGTCCCAAGCGTGTACCATAGTGAACATTTTGTGGGTAACTGTAAAAATACCTTCGATGTGGAAACTATGCAGGGAAAAGTTCTTTCTTTGGCAATTCACGGGCTGTATAAAACGCCATTCAGGATAACCACCATGAAAAATATGCTGGCTATGATAAAAACCGATTTTAAAGATATGTCAGTACCAAAATCTTACAGAGAAACGATGGCTAAAAATCTGCGCAACTATACCTTTAACAATTCCTATGGTTGTATCAATGTGCCTGAAGGCTTTCTGCTCTTAACTGAAAAGTTGGCGCCGGGCTCATTGCTGATTGTGCTGGGAGAGGAGAAGGAGGGGTATTTGGTGGAGATTTGAGTAAAGATTTGAAGAAGCGAAGAAGAACAGATCTCGTCCCAGGACGAGAGCGCTCAACAAAGTAAAAAATTTGAAGTGGAAAGATTGTAAGTGGTAAGTATCAGGAAACGAAGTTCCGAGACTTTTTTTAACTAGACTTGAGAATATTAAATTCTAAGATGACCTCGTCTGTTCCGTTATTTGGACATAAAAATTGTTGAACCTGTAATTTATGCAGATCACCATGGCTAAAACCTGTTCTTGCCTGTCGGCTAAGAACAGGTCGCTCCGCTGGAGCTGGATGCAGTTTGTCAATCCGTAAATATCCGTCTTGACGAAGTTAATCATGAGGCCACCACGCTGTGGCTAAAACCTGTTCTTGCCGGAGCTGTAAATCGGTCTGGGTTAAAACCGGCTTGACCTCTTCAAATAGCTGCATCTTCAATAAATTTCGATATTCTGCTTAGTTTGGAAAATGAATTTAGGCTTCATTTGTGCCAAACCAATAAAAATATTTACTTTTATGACTTTGAAAGAATAAAAACCAATAACAGCGCAATGAGAAAACAATTTACACTCGTTCTGGCCCTGATTTGCTTCCTTTATGAAAACAGTTCAGCCCAGATCATCATCAATGAAGGCAGCAATAAAAACTATGCTACGGTTGCCGATGAAGACGGAGATAGTGAAGACTGGATTGAATTATATAACAATACGTCCTTTCCTATTGATTTACAAGGCTATTCTTTAACAGACCGCAGTTCGGAGCCACGTCAATGGATTTTTCCGCAGTTTTATCTGCCTGCAGGTGCGCATAAATTGGTTTTTTGCAGCGAAAAGGACCGATTTTCATCTCCGCCCTTTATTCAAACTGCCAATATCACTTCGTTCACTCCAGCAAACAATTGGAATACACACAATATGAGCAGTCCCTTTCTGTGGGATGGAAGCAGCAACCTGATTATTAATATATGCAGTTATGATGGTGCTTACACGGAGAATTCGGTATTCAGACAAACAGCGACCGCTTATGCATCATCACTTGCGGCTTTCGAGGATTATAGTGCTGCGGCCTGCGACGCACCAACAGGAAATGTTTATTTTCAAAGACCCAACCTACGCTTGAACGGTATCACCATTGGCACAGGCAATGTCCAAAATGGAACTACCGACTATCCGGCACCCTATGGAAACTGGTATTGGGGAGCAAGACATCAGCTGCTGATTCCAGCCTCGGAACTGATCGCCGCAGGTTTGAACGCCGGTCCAATCAATACTCTGGCATTCAATGTGGTGAATCCCGATCCATGTCAGTACGATTACATCGAAATCAGTATGAATCACAGTACCCTCAGCAGTCTTACGACCAATTTTGTGCCACTGGGAGGGAATAATTTTCACACCAATTTCAAAATTTCCTCGAGTGGAGAAACGGTTTTGCTTTACAATCCTGCCGGAAATCTTGAAAGCAGTCTTTTTGTGAATTGTACAGAAACTGATGTCAGCAAGGGTTCTTTCCCTGATGGATCAAGCAATGTGGTGGTCTTTAGTCCACCCACGCCCGAAGCGACCAATAATAATTCGCAAGCATTAAGCGGAGTAGCACTCGAACCGGTTTTTAGCCAGCCATCTCAGGTGAGGGGAACACCTATGAACGTTTCCATCAGCAATCCTAATCCAGCAGGTTCTGAAATCAGATACACTACAGATGGTTCAGATCCAACAATCAATTCTCCGCTCTACGATACGGTGCCGGTTTTTGTTTTTCAGAATATGGTGCTAAAAGCACGTGCCTTTATACCTGGAAAAGTGCCAAGTAAAATTGCAGGAGTATCTTATCTTATTAATATGAGCCATCAAACGCCCATACTCTCGCTTTATACCGATCCGGCCAATCTTTATGGTCCAAATGGCAATTTTGATAATCCTTTCCGCGACTGGCTCAAGTCGGTGCAGGTCGATTATTTTGCGGCAGGAACAGGGCATCCGCTTTTATTCAAAAAGCGCTCAGGTATGATTCAGGATGGCGGCGCAGGCGGCAGCAGGGGAGCGCCCCAACGTTCTTTCCGTTTGGAACTTGACCACAATGTCATAGGAGAGGGAGCTGTAAATCTGCCGCTTATTCCACGCAGGCCCAATAGAAATAAATACAGTAAATTGTACTTTAGGAACGGCAGCAATCAGTTTTTGGTAATGCCTTACAAAGATGCTGCTCAGGTAACGATGATGGCTGGAGAAACGAACGCTTATTACTCTGCTATGCAGCCTGTTTCGGTTTATGTCAATGGTCAATACTTCGGTTTGTACGAGATGAGAGAAAAATTCGATGAGGAATACTTCGATATTTATGACAATGCCGATCAGGACAAGGTAGACATTCTGAGCCTCAGTTATTATTACAACAGTGTATTGCGCTCTGTAGAGGGCGACCCTGTCGACAGTTTCTTTACTGCCTATAATAATTTTCTGACTTTTAGTAGGACAGACACGGCTTATTGGAGCAATGCCGATCGCATATTCGATATGAAGTATTATGCCGATTATGTAATTGCCAATACCTGGATGCCAAATAATGACTGGCCTCAAAACAATATCAAAATTTATCGTTCAGATGCAACGCAAAACCGTTACAGATTCTGTGTTATTGATCAGGAACTGGCTATGGCGCCCAACGGATGGACCGATTGCCAATACGATCAGATTGACCGATTACTCAATTTCGATCCGGGAAATCCATATATTAACATTTGGAAACGCAGTATTCAAAATAACCGATTCAGAGATTATTTTATTAACAGAGCAGCCGATTTAATGAATACAAGTTACGATACCTCGCGCCTACTCAGTATCAACCGTCAGTTTTTCAATGAAATGGTGGTGGAAATGCCTAAGGAATACGAGCGCTGGGGAACAGCAAATATACAACAGCAGATGAGCGATTTTTATCAGGCCTATCTCGATTTGGACGAAGAACTGATTTGCAGAAGTCAGCAACTGCGCGATGACATGGAGGCTGGATTCAATCTGCCACAACAGGTCGAGGTTGAACTGGATGTATTTCCTGCCAATTCCGGGAAGATTAACATCAGCACCGTTAGTCCCAATGCTTATCCGGTCAACTGGATTTATTTCGATGGTGTTCCCGTCAAAATTGAAGCAGTTGCAAAGCCAGGCTATCGCTTTTCTCATTGGGAACCGAATGGCCTGATTGCCGACACGCTTCAGCCTCTATTCCTCGATACACTTAGTTCCGATTTGCTTTTCAAAGCCTATTTCGAAGCCATTCCGAGCTTTGTACCCGAGTCTGAGGATCTGGAAAGAAATTTTAGTCTCTTTCCAAATCCGGCAGGCAGCAGCATCAATCTGAAAGTAGAAAATCCCAATTTGATGGATAATGCGCAGTATGAAATCATTTCCTACGATGGAAGGGTTGTAGAAAATGGAGTTTTATCTGCCGAAAATATCCATTATTTTTCAATTGGGCATTTGCCTGCGGGGCTTTATTTTTTCAGAATCCTGGATAAATCGGTCCCATTCGAAAAAACTTTGAAGTTTGTAAAAATGAGGGAGTAGGAGAAAGTCTCAAGAGAAATTTTTCAATTTTACAATGAAGGAATATTTCCTGTTACAGGCAAAAAGAACAGACAGAATATTTAGGGAAATTGGTATAAATCCCTGGATTGGTTTTCTGTTGAGCATATTGATCTTTGCATTGCTGAGCGAGTTGCTTTTTTATAAAACAAGCCTGGCAAAATATCTTTTAATGCTTACCGCCTTGAGTGCTATGTTTGGCTTGGGCGAAAAGCAAAGGACTGAGTTTTTACAAACAGTTTTTGGCGATACACAATACCGTAGCATCAGAATAGTCGAAAATCTTATTTTTGCGCTACCTTTTATGATTGTGTTAAGCATAAGGAGTTGCTTTGTGGAGGCAGCAGTCCTATCTGCATCTGCTATAGTATTAGCCTTTTTTACACAGCGTAACAGTTTCAATTTAACCCTGCCAACTCCATTTTCACGCAGACCATTCGAGTATTCGATCGGCTTCAGAAAAACATTTTTATTTTTTCCGATTGCCTATACTTTGACGATTATTGCCATAGTGGTGGATAATATGAATTTGGGCATCTTTTCTATGATGCTTATTTTTTTGGTTGCCTTGACTTATTCCTCATCGCCCGAACATGAATATTATGTCTGGATACATTCAAGGTCGCCAAAAAGCTTTTTGAAACAAAAATGCTTGCATGCAATGAAAAACGCTTCTTTACTTGCAGCGCCCATTCTGTTGGCACTTTCTTGTTTTTATCCCATACAAATTTTTATTTTTGTTGCGCTTTTTCTAATTGGCAATCTTTATGTGTTGACAATTGTTATCATGAAATATTCGGCATATCCGCATGAAATGAATCTGCCGGAAGGCATTGTGCTCACCTGTAGTATTTTCTTTCCCCCAATCCTGCTATTGATTTTACCATTTTACATTTCGAAAGCC
This sequence comes from Saprospira sp., assembly GCA_044379045.1. Taxonomy (GTDB): domain Bacteria; phylum Bacteroidota; class Bacteroidia; order Chitinophagales; family Saprospiraceae; genus Saprospira. The sequence goes on along the minus strand of JBIPOO010000025.1, from coordinate 18,892 downwards.
AACAGAAAACTAAGTCCCATCTTAAATGATCCGCATTGAAAAATTGAGCAAAAGCTTCGGCTCCAAAGTTGTTTTTAAGGATATCTCTCTGGAGTTTTCCGTTGGGAATGTGTACGGAATTGTCGGTGAAAATGGAGCCGGAAAGACAACCCTTTTTAGATGTCTGGCCGGTTTGGAAGCTTATGAGGGTAAGATCATTACCTCGCTGAAACCAGTTAAAAATCATTTAGGTTTTTTAACAGCCGAGCCATTTTTTATGACAAAAATTACGGGCAAGGAATACATAAGATTGCTCTGCAATGCCCGTGGAATTAAAAATATTGACATCGAATCCAAGAATATTTTCGATTTGCCGCTCAATCAATATGCTTCCACTTATTCGACCGGCATGAAAAAGAAACTGGCGATAACGGCAATTCTGCTTCAGCAAAATGAATTTTTTATCCTGGATGAACCTTTTAATGGAGTTGATATTCAAAGTAATATCATTTTAACAGAAATTATCCTGAAGCTAAAGGAATTGAAAAAAACTGTCTTGATTTCTTCTCATATTTTTTCTACCTTAGCCGATACCTGCGATGAAATACATCTGCTGGGAGAGGGAATCATTAAAAAATCGGTAAAAAAGCCGGAGTTCAGGCAATTGGAGGAAGAGATGAAAAAAGTAATTGTGGGTGATAGCATTGATAGGCTGGGTTTGAGTTAAATTGTCTAAGTCGAGAAAAAAATTGAATGGAATGAAAGCATATGTACTAAAAAAATATGGAGCATCAAGCGAGGCTTTTGAATTGCGGGAAATGGAAATGCCAACACCTAGCGCAAGGCAGATTTTGATAAAGTCAGAAGCATTCGGTTTGAATTTTGCCGATATCATGGCAAGGCAGGGACTTTATCGCGATGCACCGCCTCTCCCTGCTGTTATTGGCTATGAAGCAGTTGGAAGGGTTGAGAAAATAGGCGCTGAGGTAAAAAATTTTAAGATAGGTCAGAGAGTCGTTGCTTTAACCCGTTTTGGGAGTTATGCCGAATTCGCTGTAACTGATGAGCGTGCTGCTGTTGAAATTCCAGAGGATATGGATGCAGGAGTGGCGGCTGCAATTGCTACACAGTATTCAACCGCCTATTATTGTGCATATGAAATGGCACCACTTTTTGCCGGTCAGCAGGTGCTGGTTCAGGCTGCTGCTGGAGGTGTAGGTATAGCTTTGGTTCAAATGGCTAAGAATGCTGGCTGTACAGTTTATGGCACTGCTGGTTCAGATGATAAAATAAAATTTTTGAGTGAATTGGGCGTCGATTATCCCATCAATTATAACAAAGAAGATTTTGAACAATTTATAAAAACCCGTTCTAAAGACGGATTAGATGTTGTTTTTGACAGCTTAGGTGGTAAAGCCGTCAAAAAAGGGTTCAAGCTTTTAGGTTCGGGGGGACGTATGGTCTGTTTTGGTGTTGGAAGCAGGGCAAACAAAACTAAAGGTATTTTAAATGATTTGTCATTGGCGATTGGTTTTGGAATTTATTCTCCTATTCAGTTTCTTATGAATTCTAAAGGAATAATTGGGGTGAATATGCTTCGCCTGGCCGATAACAAACCCGAAACACTGCAGCGATGTATGAAAAATGTTTCAGAACTTATCGTTGACAAAAAACTTAATCCTCATGTGGGGGCTAAGTTTAAGCACGAAGAATTGGCAAAAGCCCATGATTTTTTAGGAGGTAGGGCATCTATAGGCAAGGTAATTGTGTGCTGGGATTAAGGCGTAAATCAACCTTCGGTTGGGAAATTTGCCGGACTCAAAATCCTTCATCAACTTCAACCACCTTCAACTCGAGACTGAGTAGGAATTTTAGGATTTTTACCATCGCTTCTGTATCCAATCCACAATATTCCGACAATTGTTTTCTGAGGAGTTCAGGGCTGTAATTTTCGCCCAGATTGTCGGTAAGGTAGCGATGCCAAAGTATGGAGGCCATCATACCGTCGCCAACATCAAGGAGGTCGTAAGCAGGTTCATCTGGCAGCAGCACCGGAAAAACCTTTTTGAGCGATGATTTTCCGTAAAATTCGGGATGTAGATAAAAGCCGCCATCCTGATTGAAAACCCGTTCCATGTCGATGATTCTGCTGTTGATATCATAGAAAAAATCGGTAAATTCCGGAAAGCGGGCAGCCATTTCTCGGTTGCGGGCTTTTTCGAAACTATCGTGCCAGACAAGGACACTGCCCATATCTGCTTCGAGGTTTGAATGCAGGCTTTTTATCAGATCCGATATCGGGTAGACCTTTGAATCGGGGATAAATTCAAAATGCTCAACATTCCCCTGCTTATCCATTTTATGCAGACTATACTGAAAAACAACATGTTGAAAGGGTTTTGAATGGGGGTAAACTGGAATATTTGAAGTAACGGCCTCATAATCCAAAAAATAGATTGGATATTTGAGCTTGTCAAGCCAGTTGATAAGTGCCTGGGTTTTTATTTTCGGTAAAATGGAAGGCGCAGTTTTTAATGCTTCCTCACTGATTTTTTCAATTGAATCTGGATTAAAACGACGTAAGGCAAGGCAGTTTTTAGTATTACAATGATGCCCCTCAGGGTAGATTTCGAATGCCTTTTTTTGTGCAAATTCAAAAGCCTCTTTCAATTTTAGTTTTACTTTTGGCAGCAGGCGGTTTACTTTTTGACTTAGGTCAATCACATGCAATAGTTGTTCGGGATTGATATCTCCTTCCAATCTTATATATTCGGGATTTATAGTTACGGCAAAAACCTTACCCGGACTATAACCTGCATCTTTAAGCGCAAGCGTAAGGAGGGCAAGATCCCAAAGGCGGTGGGATTTGAAACCTCTCGAATTATACAACTCGTAAATATCAGTTTTACCACTTTTCAGATGTTGGGCGCAAATATCAATTTTTACGCTGAAATGGTCGCTTTCGATTTCTTTCTGCAGTTCACAACTGATCGTATTTTTGCGACTGAGTAATTCAAAGGCATATTTTTCGATGAGTTTTTTTTGTTCGATGAAAAATTCCTGCATCATATCAGGCGGCGTAATCTGCGACTCCGTTTCATTGATTCTGAACCAGAAACGCTCTTTGCACTGACTGTATTCCCTAAACAGGAATTTATTCATTTTAAGCATCAGACGGTGGTTTGGGCGTTTTTGGCAGAATGTTTTCTTGCAATTTCTGCCTTGTAGAAATTATCAACCAATTGGTAAAAATTATTCAGGGTTTCAGCCGACATTTCCACATGATATCTGTTCAGTTTTGATTTTAGTTCCAGGTAGTTGCTGAAAATATTTCTGATAATGCTTTCGTTGATGTCGGTTCTTTTTACCGTTAGTCTAATTTTATCTTCCTCCTGCAGGTCCTCATCTTTAAGCATCAGGCCATATCTGCGGCGAAGATGAGCTTTGAAAAGCTGCATTATTTTTTCGAAAATTACTTTGTGGTCCTGCTGTTGAAAATAGAGTAGCCCGATAGTATTTATAAACTCGAGCGATGTGTTACGGTTGGCTTCTATTATTGGAATGTGCTGCTGTCTTCTTTTGGCACCGAACAGAGCATAGAGTAGCGTTGTAGCTAAAAGTATTAGCCAGGCAAATTTCAGAGCAGGCTGCGAAAAGATATACTGCATCGATGTTTTTGGCTTTTCAGCTTTGTCTCTGACGCTTGGTGTTTTTGATCTTGTAGGAGTTACACTGGCATGATCCCAATACCATTTTTTTGCTTCGAAATGACCAAGGAAAGCATTGAGATGTTCAAAACCATTTACATTGTTTTTACTGAGGTAGAGATTTGTAAAGAGCAGAGGGTTAGAATGCCAGTAAATATGACCATTTCCAACCTCAAGTCCGACGAAATTAACATATTGCTTTTTTGCATTAGCTCTTTCCTTGAAGCCGCCATATCTCGTAAATGCGCTATTGAAATCTGATGGAAAATAGGTCCAGTAAAATTCTGAGCTATCTTTCGCACTTGTTTTGTAGGAAAATCTGTAATTTTTTGAGTCTGCCTGGCTTCGAAATGAAGCATTTATCTCTAAAGAAGATCTTATTTCAGTCTGAAGGAAAATTTCATTATTTATATAACCGCTAATAAAGTATACTAGAGAGTCGGGAATAGATTCGGTCAACAAAACGACTTCACCACCATTTTTGGCAAAATTAAAAATAGCTTCGGCTGTTTTTTGATCATGATATGGATATCCACCTATAAAGAAATATGCGTTATTTTTGGCATCATCTATGGGTAATTTTTCGGCTGGATTTCTGTCAATCCGTTCGAATTCATAGTTTTCTTTCAGCAACTGCTGAAGAATGGAAAAATCGTAAGGCTGGTCTTTATCGTGTTTAAATGTGGTTGTCCAATTATACTTTTTCTGTGTTCCAAAATTACCAAAATAGAATAGTAAGATCGTTGTGACCGAAAAAATCGCAATGATGAGAATGATGTGTCCGTTATTTTTCATTAGGCTGTTTGCTTCGGTGAAATATTATTTGATAGCAGCAAGGAGTTGTTCGAACGCTGGTTTGATGCGTTCGTACTGTTCGCGATTAAAATCTTTCAACTCATTAAACCACACATATTCATATACCAGGGTACATTTTCTGAAATCACTGTATAAATTGTGTTCGTTCATTTCCAGCAGATAATCTCCGTTTGTTTTATCTCTTTTCCAATTTATGATTTCTTTCTGAGAAAGTGCTTTTATGATATTCAGGTACATGAGCCGTACCGATAGTCTGAAATCACTTCTGGAGAGGGCATCCTGCAAAAAGAGGTCGATATTTGCCTCTGCTAGATTTTCTTCTAAATTTTCGAGTGTGTAGACCTTAGGTTTCTCCAGTTTTTTATTGTCCCAGAATTTTCCGTTTCTGATAAGTCGGTAACCGATGAAAACAAGAATGAGGATTACGATTCCGAAGAGTGTGTATTTAATGAACTCTTTTGTGACCGGAGATAACTTTGAGCTGCTTGGGTTTTCTGTTATTTCTATCTCTTTTTCCTTTTTTTTGGTGTTTTCCTTTTCCTTTTCCTTACTATAATCATACTTTTCTGCGATTTTTTCCCATTTGTTACGATCAATGCTATTCGATTTATTAATGCTCTGAGCCCCTGTATTGGTGCAGAACATGAAAGTTGAGAAAATCAATAAGAGCGTAATTGTTATATTTTTCATGGATTTTAGTTTATTCCTATGCTTCTTCTTTTTGCATGCCAAAGCTTCTTTTAGTTTGCCCAAATTTTTGTAGCCTTTCATTAAGATCACTGGCCTGGGATGTTTCTCTGAAACTGAATTGCCCGACCGAAATTGCCGTAAAAAGTATAGGAAAAAGGAAGAATAATGCAAATGACTGCATAAATAAAAGCAGCAATTCTCGAAATTGTATGAATTCGCTATTCTTAAACGGAAGAAAGCTTGCCGACATTTCGATTATTAAAGACAAAATGGGAGAAGTTGTTATAAATAAGAAAATATAGCAGAGCAATGAAATGACCAGATAACTGCCCATCATTTCGGACCAACCCGAGCCCAACAGGTTGAAGGATTTTCCAATGCCATCAAAAATATTGGTCGATTCATTAAAAACAGTTGCCAAACAGAGCATTAGAATCGGAAATACAAAAGCGATACACAAAAACATGTAAAAACCGCTCAATTGCATGTTTAGTAAAAATATCATCAGCGTACATATAAGCAGGGTAGCAATGATCGTATTTACATAGTAGTCAATTTTTCGGGGTGTTTTATTGGCCTTTCTACTCAACCCTAGCAAAGTAATATATGCACAGACTGAAAGGGCGAAAATGTTTAATATCCATTGTAGCCCAAATTTACCGGGAGATAAAATCTGTAAGGTATTTTTTGCAGCAGTAAAACAGGATTCAATAAATCCTAAAAGTCCCTGGTTTTGTTCAAAAATCAATTCTTTTTCAAAAAAGCTTTGAAAACTACAGTAAATGAGCGATATAATTCCGGCAAGAATGGCATAACGGCTTACGTTGCGACGAAAAAGTGCAAAGCTATCGCTAAAAATCTGACCACTGTTTTTGATACTTTTAAAATCTATCATTGTTTTTTTTACGGCCGGAATGTCAACTTCCCTCAAACTGGAGGTAAAACCCCTTCTTGCTTTCAACCATGGATAAATTACAAAATAACCGATCATGAAAGCGAACGAAACTATAATGAATAATGCTCTTACAACATAGGAGGCGTCGCTGTATCTTGTGATATAACTCTCTATAAAGCCTGCCATAATTATGAGCGGAACAATTGTAAGGTAAATCAGCAGTGCTCGACGCGCCGAGAGCTGTAATCCCTGAAGGCGTGTATAAGTCCCGGGAAAAAGCATCCCTCGTCCAAGATGAATTCCTGCAGCTCCTGCAATTACAATCGATGAAATTTCAATAGCTCCATGCAGCCAGATAGTCAGGATAGAATCGGCATAAACTCCCTGCTGAAAAAACAGGTACTGAAAGGTTCCAACCATAATGCCGTTTGCTATGAGGATAAAAATTGAGCCGGCGCCAAAAAGTAGACCCAAAATAAATGTAATAAAGGCCACCCTCAGGTTGTTGAAAGTAATCTGCAAAAACATGGAACCCTGGTCGGGGTCCTGATATACCGACATTGGTTTTCCTTCCTTTATATTTTCTAAGGTCATATCTACGTACCCATCACCTAAAACAACTCTGCAGAATTCCGGATCCATCATAGATGAGAAGACTCCGATACTAACGGATAGCATAAATACAAGGAGACTAAGCAACAAATCGAATCTCGATTCGAAAAGGATTTGTGGGACATCATCTTTCCAGAACTCCCAAAATTTCTTTAGCCTGCTTTTTCGGTTTCGGTAAATGCTGTAAAAGGTTTTCTGTGCCAGATTGTTCAGATAGACCCTTACAGATCTGTTGGGATAAAAAGTTCTGGAATAGGATAAATCGTCGGTGACTTCCATGAAAAGACTGCTCAATTCTTCAGGGTCTTTTTTGTTATCCTGCAGTATTTTTTCGAATTTTGACCACTTGTCACGATTCTGTTCTATAAATTTTGTTTCACGCATTTGTTGGCATCTTTGCTTTGCATAGCAAAATAAATATCTTTGTGCTTTTTTTTATGTAATGGTAAATATTTTTTCGAAAAAAACCTATCTTGTGATGATGAAGTAAATTTTATTTATGAAAACCATTGAAATTACAACAGCTCAAAAAGTTACCATTCAATACGAACTTGCTTCGGTAGGTAATCGGATTGCGGCATTTATTGTAGACCTCATGGTGTTGTATGGGATGGTACTCTTACTAACTGCTGTTTTTGTAAACCTGCTTGGCGGCGCTAGTTTGTTTAATTATTTTATTTTTTTGGTTCTGGTGCCCATTATGCTTTTTTACACCCTTATGAGTGAGATTTTGCTCGATGGTCAAACCTTAGGAAAACGGGCAGTAGGCTTAAAAGTGGTAAAATTGAATGGAGTCCCGGCTTCTGCCTTTGATTATCTTATCAGATGGGCCTTTCGTTTTACCGATATTTGGATGTCGGCGGGTTCTGTTGCTGCTTTACTCATCAGTTCTTCGCTTTACAGTCAGCGATTAGGCTGTCTATTATCGGGTACAACCGTCATTAAAAAAAATTCGAGCAGAACCTTTGCATTGAAAGACATTCTTAATATTTACAGCACTGAAAATTATGAGCCTAAATATCCTCAGGTAGTTCAAATTGATGAAAAAGATATGATTTTTCTGAAAAAAGTACTCGAGCGACACAAAAAATACAAAAATGAGGCTCATAAAAAAGTTGTGATAGACTTGTCCAATAAAATTGCCGAAATCCTCGATGTTAATCCGCCAAAAGACAAAGAAAAATTCCTAGAAACCGTCTTATCTGATTTTATTGTTTTAACCCGATAGTTAACTATGGCAACATCAAGATTGTGCGAAAATTGTTCCTTCGGTTCAAAAAAGGACAATTGTTTTAATTGCGGAAATCCTCACTGGGGTAGAGGCAAACTTGCAAAAGTCTGCAGCAATTGTTCCTTCGGCTCGAAAAAAGACAAATGTTTGGGCTGCGGCAATTATCACTGGGATCGAGGTTCGCTGGCAAGATTGTGCGATAATTGTTCCTTTGGATCAAAAGGAGATAACTGTGTCGATTGTGGCAAGCATGTTTTTTGAGATTAAAAATTTTTAACTTTTATTTCAAAATGTTTTTGGCAGGGCATTCATTGAACTATTATTCCGGTATTATTTAAAGTATGAACAATTCATTTGAACATCCCAAACCTTCTCTCACAGTCGACTGTGTTGTTTTTGGTTTGGATGAAAGCAACGAACTAAGGGTATTACTCATTCAGAGAGCATACGAACCCTTTGCCGGTTCATGGGCACTACCGGGCGGTTTTGTGAAAATTGAGGAAGATCTGGAATCGGCTGCAAGACGTGAACTGGAAGAAGAAACCGGTGTCAGGGATATTTATATCGAACAATTGTATACCTTTGGGAATTTCGATAGAGACCCGCGCGGAAGGGTAGTGAGCGTGGCCTATTATGCCCTGATCAATCTAAAAAATCATCCTGTCAAAGCCAGTACCGATGCCAAAAATGCAGATTGGTTCAAATTGGATAAAATTCCCGAACTAGCCTTCGATCACAAAGAAATTTTGGCAAAGGCTACTGAAAGAATAAGGGCAAAAGTATTATATAAGCCGATTGGTTTCGAATTACTGCCCGAAAAATTTACGCTAAGCGATTTACAGAAACTATACGAGAGCATTCTTGGTCAGCAATTGAACAGAAGGAATTTTAGATCAAAAATATTGAAAATGGATCTGTTGGAGGAAGTCGAGCGACAAACCAATGTTTCGCACCGACCAGCACAGCTTTACAAATTTAACAAAAAGAAATATGAGGAGCTGAGCCAGAAAGATGGTAATTTTATTTTCGAAATCCGGTTCCAACAGCGCGATTCAAAAGGGGAGAATAATGAAGTTGACTAAAGTATTTACAGCGCTATTCCTGCTTTTTTTAAATTGGGCCAATGCCCAGGACAATCACTACAATGCTCAGCAGTTCGGCGCCCGTACCACTTTATTGGGAGGTGCTGTGGTAGGAGGTCTGGAGGATAATTCATCTATGTACTACAATCCTGCTGCCCTTGCTTTTGCCGAAACCAACAACCTAACAGTACATACCAATGCGCACAGTGTTGAGTATATCAATTTTAAAAATGGTCTTGGCTATGATGTGCGTTCTTTTTCACTTCGTTACATACCCTTGCCGCAGGAAGTTTCGGCAATTGTAACTTCCGATCCCCAAAAAAGATTAAAAATTGGGTATATTATGCTCAATAAAACCAATAATAGTAACGATTTTAGTCAACGACACAGTTACAATGCAGATTTGAACCGAGATTACGCTGGTGATGAGTATTATGTTGGGCAGCTCGACCTGCAGAATTTAATCACCGAACGTTGGGCCGGAGTTTGTGCATCTTTTAAGTTTTCAGAAAATTTAAGTTTTGGTTTTACTCCATTCGGGAGTTACCGTAGCCAGCGCTATTTATACAATTTGTATTCAATGCTTTCGAGCAGTCCGGTATCGACAACCAATGCCCTTGCTTATCAGCGATATTACGATGCGATGCGCCTCAATGTCATCAGTCTGTTTATTAAAGCTGGCATCCATTATCGAACTAGAAACTGGCGTTACGGGATCACGTTTACAACACCATCCATCAGGATTTGGGGCGATGCAAGAATCGACAGGAATATTTCATTTTTTGGACTGGAACGCCCCGATGCTGTTTACGATGACAGGCAATGGTATGTGCCTGGGCATTATCGGCAGCCTGCAAACCTGGCTATAGGGGCTATAAATGTTACTAATTATTATCGGCTCTGTTACTCAGCAAGTTTTCATCTGCCTGTAAGAGATTACAGGATGGCCGAAACTGAATTCCGCAATGTTGGTTTTCCATCCTCAACGCAAAGCACCGGTATGATTGATTTTTTGGGATTCAGAAATAAGGCAAGAGCTGTACTGAATTTTGCTTTTGGATTTGAGTATAAACTCACTGACAGGATAAAAACCCATTGCAGTGTAAGAACCGATTTTGCAAATCAGCGCAGACGCAACCCCATAAGTGTGGTAAATCTCGCTGCTCCCCGCCTGGCCAATCCATCTAGTAATCTTTACCATATTTCCGGCGGTATTAGCTATAAAAGGAAACAATCTGTCTTTACTGCTGGGCTTACCTACTCATTTGGAAGGGTTGATAGGGTTTTTCAACATGCCGATTTTGATGCGCCATTTTATCCAATCAATATCTGGGGCTTTCCCGGCAATACAGGCAGCCTGCGCCATCATATTGTCACTGCTACCTTTGGCTATACATACTTTTTCGACACCTTTAACATGGAGAAAGTAGCACCTCTAAATAAGAACTAAGGATGAGAGCGCTCGTTATTATTTCCCTTCAGAGTGATTTCTGCAGTTTTGGCAATCTTGCTGTAGACTCGGCAGATTTAGTTATCGAGAAAGCAAACAGGCTGATGCCATTTTTCGACAAAGTAATTGCTGTGAATTTTGCTTTTCCGCCAAATCACCTATCCTTTGCGGCAAATCATCTTTTTCGACAACCCGGAAAATCGATGCGAATAAATGGCCGTGAGCAATTGCTCAAAGCTATTCATTGTGTCGATGGAAGCTATGGGGCGGAATTTCCTTCGGCACTACATACCTACAAAATAGATTATCTGCAGAAGGTTGGAACAGAGGCTTCAGTTGATGTTTACAGTATGTTCAGAGATGCTGACAATGTCGAAAATATTTTGCATGCCTACATTCAAAGCGCTCAGCTAAAAGAACTTTTTTTTACAGGTATTGGCTCCGATTTTTTTGTAAACTCCATCAGAGATGCTGAAGCCAGGGGCTATACTATCAAAATTATTGGGGATACCTGCGCTGGCCCTTTAGACATAGCAGATGTCAGTATAATTACTTCATCAGCGATAATTTCCTAAGAAATAAGCTGTCTGTAGTCTTTTTTTAAGTTATTTTCATTCTACGGAAAAATCAATACAAAATTTTGTGCAGTATAATTGTACTAACTATTAATTTAATATTATATTTGCATGTCTTTGTGTTTATTTGTTTGGGTTTTTATGGGAGGCATTCTCGAAAAGGCTGCCTCCCTCTTTTTTTAGAATATTTATCTAATTCGACCTAAATAAAAAAAGCGGCAATTTGCCGCTTGGATCAATCATCATTTTTCTTCTTTTTCTTACTGTTTTGCCATTGCCTGAAGAATTGTGACCAGGCGACCGGGCTGAGTATAGGCATAGGTTGTCCTTGTCCCATGTAGCTATAAGAAGACGCTTGTTTTTGAAGGTAGTACATAGCATTTTCAGAAGCGTCCATACCCATATTCTTATTCATCTCGAACATTTTTCTACGGTTCAGATTGCCCTCAGCGATGTCTTCCATTTTCATGGCTTCAGTAGGCTGCATGGCCAAAAATTCTGCTCTGAAATTATCACGGTTGGGCCATGGAAAAATAACAACTTCTGCAAGGTTTACATCTTTTGATTCCAATTCGATAACAGCCGAATAATAAAGGCCTTCATAATCTGCCGGGATAACCAGGCTAAAGTCGCCAAAACCGATTGCTGTAAAACTAAGTGTTTCACCCTTTTTTACAACGATGCTGAACATCCCCTCCCAGTTTGCATAAGTTCCCCTGTTACTGTTTTTTACAGCCACTGTGGCAAAAGGGACATATTGCAGCCCCTGCTGGTTTTTTGTGATGATAATACCAGATACCTCCACAATGTTATCTTCAATTAAAACAGGTTGTGCAAATACTGAATTTGCCAAAAGAAGTGCTGCGAAATAAATATAGTTATGTAGTTTCATTAAAATTGCTTTTTGTATTCAACGTCAAATTGATTGTAAAAGTTGGAAAAATTACCAAATAGGAAAAAAGGCATCGGGGAACTGTTCTATTTTTATTTTAGGTTCAATTGTTATGGCAATAATATCAAATCGGATTTCGCTTTCATGACTTACGCGGTCCATGTATTCGGCTGCAGCATCGAACATCTGTTTTTCCTTTTTCTTGCCAACGGCAGATTCGGGATAAGCAAATTCAGCATTTTTTCTTGTTTTGACTTCTGTGAAAATTAGGATATCTTTTTCCATCGATATCAGATCCAGTTCTGTATTTGCCCAGGTCCAATTCATCTCAAGTATTCTATGTCCTTTTTCCTCCAGGAATTTTTTAGCAATTTCTTCACCAATTTTACCAAGTTCATTATGATTCGCCATAAAATTCTTATCTTTCCAACTTATTTTTAAAACGCTGCACAAATATATTTGTTTTAGATTTTATATTTTAATAAAATTGGACAACAAGGAACTTTTGTAGGGTCTTTATTCTAAAAAAAACTAAATAAATAGAATAGTCATGATGGATAAACTGATTGCTTCGTTTCCACAGCAATTAAAAGAAGCAATGAAGATAGGTGAAAATATCAAACTCACTGCATTGCAAAAAGCTGTACAAAACATCGTCGTTGTTGGACTTGGTGGCTCAGGTATCGGAGCAGAATTCGCCATAGAATTTAGTGCCGATTACCGCAAAATTCCCATGTTGACATGCAAGGGGTATACACTGCCTGCCTTTGTCGATGAAAATAGTATGGTAATATGTTCCTCTTTTTCGGGTAACACCGAAGAAACGCTGGCAGGTTACGAACAGGCAAGCCAAAAAGGAGCTAAAATAATTTGTATCGCATCGGGCGGAAAGCTCATAGCGTTGGCTCAAAAAGATGGTCACGATTTCATTATGCTGCCTGGTGCCGGTTCTCCCCCAAGAGCAAATCTGGCTTTTTCAATGACTCAATTGATTTATCTCCTGCATTTTTATGGTCAAATATCGGCATCGGCGATGGATGACATGAAAAAAGCTATCGAATTGATTGAATCAGAACAGGAGCATATAAAAATGAAGGCAGAACGCATGGCAAAATTCATTGCCGGCAAATTTCCGGTCATTTATACTACCGACAGAATGGCCGCTGTAGCAGTAAGATTGCGCCAACAACTGAACGAAAACGGAAAAATTCTCTGTTCTCATCACATCATCCCCGAGATGAATCACAACGAACTTGTCGGATGGCGTAAACAACCAACTGAATTTGCCGTTGTTATCTTCAGGTCTAAAGACGATCATCCGCAGAATCAGGCCAGAATCGAAATCAACAAAGAAATTATTGGCCATTATACCGATACGCTCATCGAAGTTTTCGCAAAAGGTGAAAGTCTTATTGAACAGGCGCTCTACTGTGTTCATCTCAGCGACTGGCTTTCATGGGAAATTGCCCAACTGCGTCAGGTAGATGCTACTGAGGTAAAAGTCATCGATTTTCTAAAATCTGAACTCGCAAACATAAGCTCTGCCGATAAAAATTCCGACAATTAAGTTTTTGTCAATGAAAAAAGTACATTTTGAAGATTTAGGGCTGATCGATTTTCAGTCGGCCTGGGATTTTCAAACAGAAAAATTTAATGAAATAGTTCAGCGGAAATTAGACAACAGAATGCTGCCTTTGTCCGAACAAAAAACTCAGGAACATTGGCTTATTTTCTGCCAACACCCTCATGTATATACGCTGGGGCGTAATGGAAAGGAAGAACATCTGCTGCTCGATTCAGAGGCTTTGCAGCAAAAGAATGCCGAATTTGTGAAAATTAACAGGGGCGGAGATATTACTTATCATGGTCCTGGTCAGATAGTAGCTTATCCACTGCTCGATTTGGACTGTTTTTTTACTGATATTGGCCGTTATATCCGTTATCTGGAGGAAATGGTAATTAGAACCTTGACTGAATATAACATTCTATCTGGTAGAATTGAAGGACAATCAGGAGTTTGGCTCGATTGGGATAATTCCATGGCAAGGAAAATTTGTGCTGTAGGTGTACACCTGAGCCGATGGACAACAATGCATGGCATTGCATTTAATGTAAATACAGATCTCGATTATTTTTCAAATATCGTACCCTGCGGTATTTCAGATAAGGCAGTAACTTCCTTGGAAAAGGAATTAGGGAGAAAGCTTGATTTAGATGAAGTTAAAGGCAAGTTATTGAAACATTTTCAGGAACTTTTTGAAGTAAAATTTTTGTAATAAATCATATTGGTTCCCAATAAAGTATAATTTATGAAAAAAGACATACCGATTCATTCGGCAGCACAGGTGGGTATAGCTTTAATGCCAAATCCGGAAGATGATGTTTGGGAAGTGTACCTTGTCAACATGAAAAACCGTATGATTAGAGATATCATCATCAACAGCAAAGGTTACGGAGAATTGGATGGCAAAAAAATTGAAACGCAGACCATGCGCTATTTTATTCCGTACTTAGGAAATGAAAATGCTCAAAAAATAGAACTGATTCACAATGATTTAACTCAGGTGGCTAATGAGTATTGGATTACTTTCTACATCGATGGAAATATTTACGATAAAAAGGTGGTTTTTGTACAGGGCTCCATTGATGAAACTTATTTTACTACTATTCCGGTTTTGGAAAAAAGAGGAGTAATGATCCTCTAAAACAATGAATTATGAAAGAATTAAATGTTGAAAATCAAGATTTTGAACTACTTGAAGAAGATGAGTTTGGAGACTTGTACGAATGGCAGGAATTTAAGGCTGACCCACGTCAGGAGCCTGTCCGTATTGATAAATTTTTGATGGACCGTCTGAGGGATATTACTCGAAGCAAGGTTCAGGCTGGAATTGAGGAGGGTTTTGTACAAGTTAATGGCAAAACGGTTAAGAGCAATCACAAGATAAAACCTCATGACCTGATAACTGTCAGACTTAGAAAACCAAGAAATGATGGAAAGGTCATGCCCGAACAGATTCCACTCGATATCCGTTATGAGGACGATGAGGTAATGATTATTTTCAAACCTGCAGGTCTTGTGGTACATCCAGGAGTGGGAAATCATAGCGGTACCCTCGTAAATGCGCTGGCCTGGCATTTTAAAGAGCTTCCAATTGTAGAGGGAACCAATGAATATCCGGGAGTTGTACACCGTATCGATAAAGATACAACAGGTCTGATGGTGATTGCAAAAACAGATCTTGCTATTTCAAAATTAGCCAAACAGTTTTTTGATCATACCATTGAACGCCGATACAGAGCTCTGGTTTGGGGTGATTTTGAAGAAGATGAAGGTACAATTACAGGTAATATCGGTCGTCATGAGCGCTATGCAAAAATGTTTGCAGTTTATGAAGATGGTGATTATGGCAAGCATGCTGTTACGCACTATCGTGTTATTCAACGTTTTGGATATGTAACCTTGGTAGAATGTCAACTCGAAACAGGTCGCACACATCAGATACGTGTTCACATGAAACATATCGGTCACCCACTTTTTAACGACAAACTTTATGGCGGCGATAAAATTGTAAAAGGAACCATATTTACAAAATACAAGGAATTTATTGACAACTGTTTCAAGCTATTGCCACATCAGGCATTACATGCATTTTCTTTAGGATTTCAACATCCAACAAAAGATGAAAAAATTTATCTCGAAGCCCAAATGCCCGATTATTTTAAGGCTACCTTAGAGAAATGGGAGAGATATACCGAGGGTAGATTGTCGAAGTAGCTTAAGCGCTAAATTTTTTCTTTAAAGTTTCGTTATAATGAAACATTTATTATTTTTGTTGCGTTTAGATAATATGGGTAATAAGTTTGAAATTGTTTTCTTGGAAAGTGCTTTTGAGTATTTACAATCTCTGGATTCAAAACATTCCGGTAAGATTCTATTTAATATGAGAAAAGCTCAACAGGAAAATAATTCTGAACTTTTTAAGAAATTGAATGATGAGATTTGGGAATTCAGAACTTTGTAGAAGGGCTTACAATACAGATTATTGGCTTTTTGGGATAAGTCTGATAGTACAAATACACTTGTGATTTCTACCCATGGATTTATAAAAAAACAAAGTAAAGTTCCAGTTAACGAAATTACTAAAGCAGAAAATCAGCGTGTAAAATATTTTCAAGATAAATTAGAAAAATAATAAGATGAAGACATATTCATTGGACGAAGTTACAGATAACATCATTGGTAAAAAAGGTACTCCTGAAAGGGAAAAATTTGAATATGAACTTCAAATGGACTTGATTGGTAAGGCTATTAAGGAAAGTAGAAAAGAACGTAAATTAACACAAGAACAACTTGGAAAGTTAGTTGGTGTACAGAAAGCACAAATTTCCCGGCTTGAAAACAATGCAAGTAATGTAACTATTGATACTTTACTTAAAGTATTTACGGCGTTGAAAGCTAAAGTGAAGTTCCACATAGAACTACCAAATGCTAAGTTTAATTTAAACAGTTAAGCCTATCATAAATAGGTAGCTTTCACACTAAACTTTTTGTGGTTTTGTTTAAAACATAAATGTCCCGATTGCTCGGGACATTTATGTTTTCTGCAGAAGATTTTTTATATCAATTCCAATGCCTTATTTAAGGTTTCGCTCGGACGCATTGCTTTGCTTACCAATTCGGGACTTGGGAAATAATAACCATTGATTTCAACTTCCTGACCTTGAACACCATTAAGTTCGGCAACTATTTTGGCTTCATTTGCCGTGAGTGCATCTGCCAATGGTTTAAATTCTGAGGCAAGTTTAGGATCCTCTGTTTGTTCTGCCATTGCCTGAGCCCAGTACAAAGCAATATAGAAATGTGAACCCCTGTTGTCCAATCCACCTATTGCGCGGGCTGGAGATTTGTCATTGTTCAATAATAGTTCGGTAGCTTTATCCAAAGCATCGGCCAGGATTTTTGCAGTTTTATTGTTTGCAACTTCTGAAAGATGTTCCAATGACACTGCAAGAGCGAGGAATTCACCCAAAGAATCCCAACGCAGGTAGTTTTCTTTTACAAACTGTTGTACATGTTTTGGAGCAGATCCACCGGCACCAGTTTCGAAAAGACCACCACCGTTCATCAAAGGAACTATAGAGAGCATCTTAGCAGAGGTACCCAATTCGAGAATAGGGAAGAGGTCGGTGTTGTAGTCGCGGAGAACATTTCCTGTTACAGATATAGTATCGAGACCGTCTTTGATTCGTTTGATTGAAAACTCAATTGCTTCAACTGGAGAAAGAATAGGCAGTTCAAGTCCGTTAGTATCGTGGTCTTTTAGGTATTTCTCAACTTTTTTGATGACTTCGGCATCGTGTGCACGGTTTTTATCCAACCAGAAAACGGCAGGGGTGCCGGTAGCGCGCGCACGTTTTACCGCCAATTTAACCCAATCCTGAATAGGCGCATCTTTTACCTGGCACATTCTCCAGATATCACCTGTTTCGACATTGTGTTGAATAAGCGTATTGCCATTAGCATCTACAATTTTAACTATACCATCGGCAGCAATTTCAAAAGTTTTATCGTGAGAGCCGTACTCTTCGGCCTGTTGAGCCATCAAACCAACATTTGATACTGAACCCATAGTGCGAGGATCGAAAGCACCATTAGCACGGCAGAAATCCATTACAACCTGATACATGCCGGCATAGCTTGAGTCGGGAAGTACAGCTTTAGTATCCTGTAATTTGCCGGCTTTGTTCCACATACGACCCGAATCGCGAATCATAGCGGCCATCGATGCATCAACAATCACATCAGATGGTACATGAAGGTTGGTAATGCCTTTGTCTGAATCGACCATAGCAATATCTGGACCATTGCTATAAGCCTCAGCAATAGCTGCTTCGATTAGTGCTTTTTGTTCAGCAGGCAACTTTTCAATTTTTGCCAGAAGGTCTCCAAAACCATTATTCACATTTACATCAACCGAATTGAGTAAATCGCCATATTTTTCAAATACATTTTTGAAAAATACTTTTACAGCATGTCCAAAGATAATTGGGTCTGAAACCTTCATCATCGTTGCCTTCATATGCAGCGAGAAAAGAACGCCTTTTGCTTTAGAATCTGCAATTTGTTCCTCAATAAATTTGACCAAAGCATTTTTGCTCATAAAAGTTCCATCTATAATTTCACCTTCAAGCAATGATAAATCAGCTTTTAAAACAGTTTTGGCACCGTCAGCTGCTTCGTGTATAATACTTACCTTGGTAGCAGCAGGTAGCGTTACAGATTTTTCATTGCTTTTGAAATCACCTGAACTCATTGTTGCTACATGACTGTGTATATCCGATGTCCAAACGCCCATTTTGTGCGGATGACTTTTAGCATACATTTTTACGGCATTAGGAGCACGACGGTCGGAATTTCCCTCGCGGATTACTGGATTTACTGCTGAACCTTTTATTTTGTCATACTTTGCCTTGATTTTCTTTTCAGCATCATCGGCTGCTTCTTCGGGATAATTTGGAACATTGAAGCCTTTGTCCTGCAATTCCTTGATAGTTGCTTTCAACTGAGGCATTGATGCAGAAATATTGGGTAATTTTATAACATTTGCTTCTGGTTTAAGTACCAATTGACCTAATTCCGAAAGCGCATCAGGAACTCGTTGTGCATCGTTCAAATTTTCCGGAAAATTGGCAATAATACGTGCAGCAAGTGAGATGTCTCTTGTTTCAACAGCTACAGAAGCTGCTTTTGTAAAGGTATTAATGATTGGCAATAAAGAATAGGTTGCCAATGCTGGTGCCTCGTCTGTGAGGGTGTAAATGATTTTGTATTTAGTTTCCATGTTAATTTCTTTTTGAGGAAATCCTCTGTTTTTAAAACTGCACAAAAATACAATATTAACAGATAAAGGTGCAACTCATAATAATTATTTATAGGAAAAATATTTGAATTGGAATCTA
>JBIPOO010000445.1:0-8685 GCA_044379045.1 Saprospira sp. | reverse complement strand
TCGTTATGGTTTAGCCTCTGTTATCTGGACACAAAACATCAACCGCGCTGCTCGCATGGCACAACAACTGCAATCGGGCATTGTCTGGACAAACTGCTGGCTGCTACGCGATTTACGCACACCATTCGGCGGAGTAAAAGACTCTGGCGTGGGCCGCGAAGGCGGATTTTATGCTTTAAACTTTTTCACAGAACCAAAGAACGTATGTATTGAGATTTCTTAAACACCAGCTATACCAACTTCCAGCATACCAGTTACCAACTACCAACATACCAGCATACCAATTACCAAATACAAATTAACCACCTAAAGACCTAATCGCCCAAATACCAAATACCAATTACCAATTACCAACTACCAATTACCAAATACAAACTAACCACCTAAAGACCTAATCTCCTAAAGTCCAAATACCAATTTACCAGTCACCACTAGCACCAGTTTCCTAAAGACCACGTCCAGCTACCAAATACCAATTACCAATTACAAACTAACCACCTAAAGACCTAATCGCCTAAAGTCCAAATACCAATTACCAACATACCAAATACAAACTAATCACCTAAAGACCTAATCGCCTAAAGTCCAAATACCAAATACCATGTCCAAAGAACTCCTAAACTCCCCCCGTGCCCCACTAGCCGTAGGCCAATATCCACACGCACGCCGCGTAGGCAATCTTCTTTTTTTATCCGGTGTTGGCCCCCGCAAACGAGACAGCAAAGACATACCCGGAGTGACCCTTGATGAAAACGGAAAAATACTGAGCTATGATATCGAAACTCAGTGCCGAGCTGTTTTTGATAACATCAGATACATCCTAGAGGATTGCGGCTCGAAATGGGACAACATGGTCGACGTCACCGTTTTTCTAACCAACATGAAAGATGATTTCAAGATATATAACCGACTTTATGCCGAGTATTTTGGTGAGGTACAACCCTGTAGAACTACCGTTGAAATCAACTGCCTCCCCACCCCCATTGCAATTGAATTAAAGGTAATTGCCACCATCGACTAATTTTTTCAGACTAAAGACTGGAAGAATTCTGACTAGAAGACAACTAACAGTTAAAGTCTAGTGTCTCACGTCTAACTTCTAATGTCTAACGTCTAATGTCTAACGTCTAGTGTCTAATGTCTAGTGTCTAATGTCTAATGTCTAAACAAAATATATGATACCATTCAACGTACTCAACCTAAAACAGTGGATCGAAGAAAATAAAGATCTACTCAAACCACCGGTTAACAACAAAGAAATTTATCCGGGCGGAGATTTCATCATCATGGTCGTCGGATCGCCAAATGAAAGAGTCGATTATCATTACAACGAAACCGCAGAGTTTTTCTATCAAATAAAAGGCGACATCACCCTGAAGATTGTCGATGACGGAGAATTCAAAGAAATTCCGATTAAAGAAGGTGAAATTTTTCTACTGCCTGCAAAAGTTCCGCATTCACCACAGCGCCCCGAAGGCACAATCGGATTAGTAATTGAAATGAAACGAGAACCAAAGCATACCGATGGATTTCAATGGTATTGCCCAAATTGTGGTAACAAACTCTATGATGAGTATTTCAAATTAGAAAATATCATAAAACAACTCCCCGAAACCTTTGCCCGATTCAACGGAAATGAGGAATTGCACAATTGCAACAAATGCGGACACAAGCTCGAAATTCCAAATAAAAAATAAGCCTTCAAAACACTGATTATGTATAAATTATTGAGTTTTTTAGCCATCCTGTTATTATTTTCTTCCTGCAGTCAAAAAGTGACCAAAAACGAGGTCGATAAAGCGACACCATTCAATCTCGAAGCATCAAAAAAGACTTTCACAGAATATAAAAATTTGATTGACAGAGCAAATGACAAGAAAAAACTAAATCAAAAATTGCGTGAGGATATCGGATTTAATAAATTAAACAATGAAGATATTGAAATTTCTGAAGCCGAACTTTGGTATGATGGGCAAAATATTGTAAGAATTGATGTCCGTTATTACGATGGCGCACCAATGGGCACAAAGCATTGGTACATAAAAGATGGAAAGCCAATAGGAGTTTCGGTTGCCCAATTTATTCAAAAGAAGGACGACAGCATTGGCGAAAAGCTTTTGTATGAAATGGTTTATGATCAGATTGGATCAAAATGGCACAATACCGCTTCTAAATCGAAATATGATAAAGACATTTACAGTGTTGAAACCAATACCGAATGGGAAGTTTTAAAAAATCTTGCCGATAAATACAAACCAAAGGCCGAAAATGAAAAAGGCAAAGATTAACGGTCACGGCCACCTGCTTCCAGAACCGGGTCAGATTCCCGCTTTTATGAGGGATAAAAAACTGTTTTGGATTGACGATGACAGAAAATTTATGTGTCAGGGCAATTGGCGCCGCCCAGTTACCGATCCAAGTTTTTTCCTGGCAGAGAAGCTGCTTTGGATGGATAAAAATAATATTGACAAAGAAGTCGTACTTAATCTTTCACAACTTTACGGCAATGGATGGTCTGAACAAGACTGCAATGACGGACTGCGATTTCAAAATGATTTCAATGCCTCCTTGCAGGAAGAATACCCCGAACGCTTCATCTCCGGATTTGTTGTTCAGCCACGACATATGGATTTAGCTTTGAAAGAGATTGAACGCTCTGTCGAAAAACTAAAGCTAAGGCTGCTCTGCTTACCCACCCATTTTCTGAATGCAAATGAACAATGGACGGCTATTGCTGACGAGTCGGTTTATCCAATTTTTGAATTGGCTGATAAATATGGTCTTGCCGTTCAGATTCATCCATACGATGGCGAGGAAATCATAAAACTTCAGGACCGCTTTTGGCGTTTTCACCTCATTTGGATGTGTGCTCAGACAGCAGATGCCTTCCATTTTTATACCCTGCTCGATTTTCCGGAGCGCTTTCCGAATATCAGAACCTGTTTTGCACATGCCAATCAGTATGCCCAAATGGGCTATGGTCGCAGACTTCAGGGATACGATGGACGGCCCGATCTTTTTAAAGGTGCAGTAGATCCGCGCAAAAACATGGGGCATCCCAATATTTTTGTAGATACGCTTACTCACGATGCACTAAGCTTGGAATTGGTTATCAAAAGAATGGGCATCTCGCAGGTGATGGCTGGTTTAGACGACCCTTATCCTTTGGGAGAAATGGAAACAGTGCCTGGCTGCTGGCCCGGAAAAGTGATTGACGAGGCATTGGAAATGGGGATAATTACTGAAGATGAAAAAGATAAGATATGGAATGACAATGTATTGCGATGGATTGGATAGCCCTATCTTTACACAATATTTTTAAAAACAGAACACAGAATTAACAAATTTTACTGATCCTCACTAATATTATTTTGACAAACCTTTGCATTCACAAATAATTAAAATTATACGAATTTTTACAGATTTTTTCTGACGAATCAATAAAATACCCTCATGAAACCCTTCCTACATAAAGAACTAACAAATAGAATAATAGGAATATATTATGAAGTATATACCGATTTAGGCTTTGGATTTTCAGAAAAAGTTTACCAAAATGCCATGTTTTACGAATTACAGAGACAAGGCTACGAGGTAGAAGCACAAAAACCTATAAAGGTATTCCACAAAGGAGTTATAGTTGGCGAGTACTTTGCAGATATTTTAGTTGAAAATCAGGTTTTATTAGAATTAAAAGCAGCAGATAAACTTGCTTTGGAACATGAATATCAATTGATAAATTAATTAAAAGCCACTAATATTGAAGTTGGTTTACTTTTTAACTTTGGAGCAAATCCTGAATTCAAGAGAAAAATTATGACTAATGACAAAAAACCTTTACTTAAATTATTATAATAATTTTTGCTGGTTTCCTCAGTAATTGTATTCTATTTTACACCACGTATTTGTGCCGCAGAGCTGTTATCTGTTTCAATTTTTTTCAACTTGCATCTATATAATTCGTGAAAATCTGCCAAATTTGTGACCGTTTCACGGAATTTGCGTTCCATTTTTACACCACGTATTTGTGCCGCAGAGCGGTTATCTGTTTCAATTTTTTTTCAACTTGCATCTAAATAATTCGTGAAAATCTGCCAAATTTGTGACCGTTTCACGGAATTTGTGTTCCATTTTTACACCACCTATTTGTGCCGCAGAGCGTTTTTTTTGTTTCAATTTTAACACCTCGTTTAATGACTAATTTTGTTGATGTCTCCATGGAATTCGCCCTTCAGGCCGACCAAACCGACCCACTCCGCTCCTACCGCGATCAATTCCACCTACCAAAGCACAGCGACGGCAGCGACATTATCTATTTCTGCGGCAATTCACTCGGACTACAGCCAAAAGCCGTTGAAGAAATCATGCTGCAGGAACTCGAAGACTGGAAAAAATTAGGTGTAGAAGGGCATTTTCACGCTAAAAGACCCTGGATGCCTTACCACGAGTTTTTTACCGAAAAATTGGCCAAAGTTGTCGGAGCATTACCCGAGGAAGTCGTCGTCATGAACACCCTTACGGCTAATTTGCACCTGATGATGGTGTCATTCTACCGACCTACAGCACAGCGTTACAAGATAGTGATTGAAGGCGGTTCCTTTCCTTCTGATAAATATGCCGTCGATTCCCAATTGCGCTATCACGGATTTAATCCCGAACAGGGACTCATACAGCTCAGACCCCGAATGGGCGAAGACACACTCCGTACAGAAGATATCGAAGCAGTACTGCGAAAACATGCCGACAGCATAGCATTGGTTATGTTAGGCGGCGTGAATTACTATACCGGGCAGCTCTTCGACATGAAAAGAATTACCGAAATCGGCCACGAGATTGGCGCAACTGTTGGTTTCGACCTGGCCCATGCTGCAGGAAATTACCCTGTTCAATTACACGATTGGAATGTGGATTTTGCTGTCTGGTGCCATTACAAATACCTCAACAGCGGTCCCGGAAGCATCGCAGGAGCCTTCGTACACAAAAAGCACCTCAATCAGAAAAATATACCACGCTTTGAGGGCTGGTGGGGACATGAAAAAATCTCCCGATTCAAAATGCAGGGACAATTTATTCCTTCGGCTACCGCCGAAGCCTGGCAGCTGAGCAATGCACCCGTTTTTTCGATGGCACCCCTGCTTGCCTCCTTAGAACTATTTGATGCAGCCGGAATGGTTAATTTAAGAGCAAAAAGCTTAATTTTGACCAGCTATCTCGAATTCCTGCTTGGACAAATACAAAGCAGCCGCATTAGAATCATTACACCTAAAGATTCCGCACAAAGAGGCTGTCAGCTTTCCATTCAGGTAAAAAATTCAGACAAGTCATTATTTAATGCCATCACAGAAAAAGGCATAATTGCCGACTGGCGCGAGCCCGATGTAATTCGCGTAGCACCAGTTCCGCTTTACAACAGTTTTATGGACTGCTGGAAATTCACTGAAATTCTTAAAACTACCCTCTCAAACACCTAAACGCTAATTACCGTTTCCTAAAGTCTTAATTTCCTTTAGACCAACTACCAATTACCAACTACCAACATACCAATTACCAACATACCAATTACCAACATACCAACATACCAACATACCAACATACCAACATACCAACATACCAACATACCAACATACCAACATACCAATTACCAACATACCAATTACCAATTACTAATTACCAATTACCAATTACCAAGTACCAATTACCAATTACCAACATACCAATTACCAATTACCAACTACCAGCATACCAACTACCAACATACCAATTACCAAGTACCAATTACCAATTACCAATTACCAACATACCAATTACCAATTACCAATTACCAACATACCAAAAAAACCCAAAAATGGCAGTCGAGAAAACAAAAATGCACAATTTCAAAGAACTGAACGTCTGGAATATGGCCATGGAAATTGCAGAAGAAGTAAACAATATGGTAGAGGCAATGCCAACACATCAAGTTTGGACACTCGGTAGTCAATTATTAAAAACCTCTATATCAGTACCCTCGAATATCGCTGAAGGATGCGGTAGGATAAGTGATGGGCAATTTCAATACTTTTTAAATGTAGCTATGGCCTCATCATTTGAATTAGAAACCCAAATTTTATTGGCAATAAGATTTAAAACCGTTGACAAAGAAAAGGCCGAAGAAACTATCAAAAAACTCGATTCCGTTCAAAAAATGACGAGAAAACTAATCGATAGCATAGCTAAAAGAAAATAAATTTAGTTCAAGTTACCAACTAACAGTTACCAATTACCAACATACCAATTACCAACTACCAGCATACCAATTACCAATTACCAAGTACCAACTACCAACTACCAACTACCAACATACCAGTTACCAAAAGTACAAGTTTCCTGAAGTCCAAATACCAATTACCAACTACCAACTACCAACTACCAAAACGCAAGGCTCGTCCTCCAACTACCAACTACAAACTACCAACTACCAATTACCAATTACCAACTACAAACTACCAACTACCAATTACCAATTACCAACTACCAGTTACCAACTACCAACTACCAACTACCAACTACCAAAACGCAAGGCTCGTCCTCCAATTACCAATTACCAACTACCAATTACCAACTACCAAAACGCAAGGCTCGTCCTCCAACTACCAACTACCAATTACCAATTACCAATTACCAACTACCAATTACTAACTAAATACCAATGCACATCATCATCTCAGGGGCCGGACTGGCCGGTTCACTTATGGCAATCTACCTTGCAAAAAAAGGACACAAAGTCGATATTTACGAAAGCAGACTCGATATGCGTAAGGCTACCATTAGCGCAGGCCGCTCTATTAATCTTGCCCTTTCCGCTCGCGGATTAAAAGCATTGCACGAAGTAGGACTTGAACAGGAAATTCTGAAAGGATCAGTGAAAATGCCCGGTAGAATGATGCATGACAAAGAAGGTAAAACCATCTTCGCATTGTATGGAAAGAACGAGGACGAATTCATTAATTCCATTTCCAGAGCTGATTTGAACAAGATATTAATGACTGCAGCTGAGAAATACCCTGAAGTTAGTATTTATTTCCGCAAAGAAATCCGCGCAGTTGATTTTAACAAAAAAACACTGGAAGTTTTTGACCTCGACAATGGCGGTATTGAAAGCTTATCAGCCGATTTAATTATCGGAGCCGATGGTGCCAATTCCATCATCCGCCGAAGCATGGAGAAACAGATTCCGAATTATGAATCACGGATCGATTGGCTCGACCATGGTTATAAAGAATTGAGTATTCCACCTGCTGATGGCGGCGGATTCAGACTCGAACGCGATGCACTGCATATTTGGCCACGTTCATCTTATATGCTCATTGCCCTTCCAAACGCTGACGGCTCATTCACCTGTACCCTGTTTTATCCGAATGAGGGCGCCGAAAGTTTTGCAGCAATGGACAATTACGATAAGTTTAAAAAATTTATGGAGACAGAATTCCCCGATGCTGTGCCGCATATGATTGACATGGAAGAGGAATACCACAGCAATCCCGTTGGAAAACTTGGTACATTAAAATGTTACCCATGGAAACTAGGCAATGCAGCAGTATTGATTGGAGATGCTGCACATGCTATTGTGCCTTTTTATGGCCAAGGCATGAATGCTTCTTTCGAAGATTGTTATACCTTGAACGAATGCATCGAACGATACGGAGATAATTGGACAAAAATTCTGGAAGAATACGAAGCCTTGAGAAAGATAAATGGCGATGCAATAGGCGATCTGGCAGTTGAAAATTTTTACGAAATGCGCGACAAAGTTGCCGATCCCGTTTTTCAACGCAAACGCAAACTGGAGCATATCATCGAAAACCGCTTTGCCAATTACCGTTCAAAATATGCTTTGGTAACATTCTCGCCCAATGTACCTTATACTTATGCCAAATCACAGGGCAACAAACAGGATAACTATTTGATGAACCTTTGTCGTGATATCGAATCAGTTGAAAGTCTAGACGTTGAAAAGATTTACGCTGAACTGATAAAGCTGTAAAATGCGACCTTTAATTTTATTTCTGCTGTTTTTTTCGCAAATTGTCTTTGCCCAAACCCCTTTCCCGCTCAGCTTTTACTGGACAGGTAAAATAGAGGATAAATCGGCATTTGAGATGCGGGTGAACATGTATGAAAGCGACCGCCTACTCAGCGGGAAAGGCAGTAAAATTAAAGGCGAATGCCTTTATTGGGCAGATAGTATAATCTTAAAAGTTGATGGCGAAATCAAAGACAATCTGCTTTCGATCAATTGCTTCGATTCTTTAGGAAAAATGATTTATTCCTTCGAATTCCAAAATGCAGAAGGACTTAAGACCGTACAAATTGGCAGATGGACAAATGGAAGCGATGTTAAAAACTGTAGCCTCAAAACCTCCGATTCCGAAAAACTTGGCAAAGCAATGCTTACTGTTTTTAGCGTTGCAGTTAACCAAAGGCGAAATGATATAATTGCTGAAGACTCTAGCTTTGCAAGCAATTTTGCTTACCTTCCAAAAATCCTTTACCTGCCTATTGGCGAAGGTTACAGGCTCGATGCTAAAGTTTTTACCAAAGCAGATTATTATGGTGAAGACTATTTGGAATTTTCCGATACAATCAGTGCTATGGGTACTAAGACTGAATACAAACTAGCCTGGCAACTCATTAAATCAAAAAACA
>JBIPOO010000024.1:0-27112 GCA_044379045.1 Saprospira sp. | reverse complement strand
ATTTGCATCTGAAACGGTTACAATGTAAGTTCCAGCTATCAGACCAGTATTAGTGGCAGTTGTTCGTCCATTACTCCAGTTGAAAGTATATGTTCCCGACCCTCCTGCACCAGCAGCAGTGGCAGAACCATTAGAAGCTCCATTGCAACTTACTGAAGTGGATGAAGATATACTTGCTGTTACTGCTGTTGGTTGTGAGATTGTAACAGTTGTTGTATTAAAACAAAGATTTGCATCAGATACGGTGACAATATAAGTTCCGGCAGCTAATCCTGTATTTAAAGCTGTAGTTCTGCCATTACTCCAGTTGAAAGTATAAGCTCCAGTACCACCTGCACCTGCAGCCGTTGCAGAGCCATTCGATAAACCATTACAGGTTACTGAAGTGGAAGAAGCTATACTTGCAGTTACCGTGGTTGGCTGTGTAATCGTAACTGATTCTGTTGTGGTACATCCACTTCCGCTTGATACCGTAACAGTGTAAATATTCGCCGCTAGACCGCTGATATCCTCAGTTGTTGCTCCATTGCTCCAAATATAGGTTAGTGGAGTTGGTGCATTACAGGCGTTGGGGGATCCTCCTGCTTGTGAGGACCAGGCTCCGGTTCCATCGGGGCTTCTTATGAGTGAAGTATTGTTTGCCACTCCACCGGGATGTGTTTGAAATGATGCAGCTCCTGGAATTGTAACTGAAGAAAGACAGCCTGCAAGGCCAACAGTATTGATAACACCAGCTGTGGTACCGGTTCCGGAAGGAGGTGTATTTGCAGCAGTTGGAGCGCCATAAATCAAGCCATTTATAAAAGTTCCAGTGTTGTTAAACAATGAAACATACTCTCCTCCATCAGTAAGGATAAGCAATGCTGAGCCTCCGGTTCCTTCAGTAAAACAAGCACAACTTTCTGCATTGAGGTCGAAAAATCCTGCGCCATAAACCGCATTGTTTCCAATTGTGAAAATTCCATCCGGAGGAATTACAGTTCCAGCTGGAATTGTGATTGTCCAATCACCATCTGTTAAAATAAAACAGCCGATATTGGTACCAGGAGGGCCTATAAGCTCTATATATTCGCCTGTGTTGGGGTCAAGTCCGTTACTCAGTGAAGGGCTATACATGACTTCGTTGATTACAACAGAAGCCGAGCTGCAACCGGCAGGAGCTGTGATGTTGATTGATCCATTTGAGCCTCCGTTACAACTTACATTTGTAACATTTGTAACAGAGACTGAAAAAGTTAAAACAGATGCTGTCAGTGTAATGCTTGATACTGAGGTACAACTAGATGCGTCTGTCACAGTTACTGTGTAAACGCCTGCTCCCAGGCTAGTTCTGTCTTCTGATGTAATGCCCCCTCCCCAGTTGTAGCTCAGTGCGCCAGTTCCACCACTTGCAGTAATGTTGATGGAACCGTTATTTCCACAAAGTGGGTCAACATGCGTTTCAGTAACAGTTATGAGCGGAGTAGAAGGGATAGTTATTGACAAAACCGTAGCTGGACAACTTCCGTCGGAAACAGTAACGGTGTAGTTTCCTGGACATTGGTTATTAATGGAAGTTCCATTGCTACCAGAACTCCAGCTATATGTAAATGTTCCATCGCCGCCATCTACCTGAGTAAGTTGAACAGAAGATCCATTACAAGAATTACCACAAGTGGGTGCTGTAATAACAGGCACAGCGGTAATCGGTCCAAAAAGTTGTACAAAACGTGTTAATGTTGAAGGACATGCACCACTTATTGTCCCCGTAATAGGATAAATACCAGGTGTGTTATAAATTTGTGCAGGAGGATTAGCACCAGTAAAAGTGTTTCCATTTCCGAAAGTCCAGGTTGGAATCCCTGCAGAAGTATTGTTAATGTTAACAGTTGTAGATGATGCACAAACCACCGTAGAAGGATTTATGGTAAAGTTAACCGTAGGCGCAATCTGTGCAGTACCCTGCCAAGTGAAGACAAAACCGGTTCCGTCTCCATCGTAATTATTTAATCTTATCACATACCTTTGCCCTGCTACAGCGTTCACCGTGGGACTGAATTCGCCAGCTGCCCCACCTACAGTAGTAGTTCCACAGGGTCCGGCTCCTCCTGGTGCCATACCTGTATTCGCTCCAATTGAATTTGCAAAATTATAATTACAACAAAGTTCAGCTCCTAAACATCCTGCTGTTATATTGTAAATTGCCCAATCGAATTCCGTAAAATTATTGTTTGGATTAGCAGTCCAGGCAATTGTACCATTGGTTGTTGCTGTAAAAGTAATGAATACGTCCTGTTGTGGATTACTCAGGTGGCAGCTGGGTGTTACGGCCGATCCGGTAAAGATATTCATGTTATTGACGCTCAATGGATTTGCGGCATTGCAATATGGAATGGCATTGCTACATTCATCTCCTGCCGATGGATTTGTAGGTGTTTGAGAGGTGATACATAACTGAAAAGTGCCGTTTGTTCCGCTCGTTGAGGCAATTCCTATTATAATAGTAGTTCCTACCGGGTTTGCCTGTACAATGGTTGAAGGATTTGCACCCACCTGATTATTACAAAAAGTTATTACACCATCGACACAAGGGGTAGCATCATAAATAACCGTTAAATCCCTTATTGTACCTGGAGTTACAGTAATTGTATTCTGAGTTCCAGTTACCGTGTATTGAAACCAAACATAATTGTTTGCCCCATTGCCGCTACAGCTGGTGGTCAGATTATCAGAGGTTCCGCCAACGCTAGTAAAGTTTTGACAGATATTTCCTGAAACAGGCACTGTTATCGGTGTCGCTGTTGTACAATCGTCAGACTGTGCAAACAGTTGATTAGACAATAGAATGGCACTAAGGAAGTAGAGTATTTTTTTCATAAATACCTTTTATTTTTTATTGGTTGGATTATTCTTGAATGTACTGAAAATAAGGGATTTTTACAAAATCAGCCTTTTGTATTTCTCTATTAGGAAGTACCATAATTCTGACATTTTCTCTCAAAGGAATGTATACGATTTCAGTTTCTTTCCTGTTAGATTCAATTTTTTCGATCAATTCAACGCCCACGGTCGGATTGATTCTTGAATTTACCACCTGAATTTGAAAAGTACCCAGAGCCTTGTTCCAACGCTTATTGAGTACATCGAAAACCTTTTGTTCTTCGGGGCTTCTGGATGGTTTAACCATTTCCTGTGCATTCGTCTCAGCGGATAGCACAAGAAATAAAAACAATGTAAAAATTAGTGAAAACAATTTCATAGCCATATTTTTTTGAATAATACCTGATTAAATGTTTAGTTTTTTGTTTTAAAACTGATATTAGAACGTAAATTTTATCAATTTTGTATTAACAAATTCTGCTTTTTAAATTCGTTGCCAAGATATGAAAATTTTAATTAAACCCAAAGTCTTAAAATCCTTTTTACCTTTGAAAAAAATTTTAGTTTAACAGATGGGCAACCTGCACAATAACAGCAGTTTTTGGAGTCTGCAATTTTCAGTAATGTTATTCGGTGGCGCTTCAATTTTTGGGGCCTTATTACCCTTGAATCCTTTTCTTTTGGTTTGGGGAAGGACTGTTTGGGCGGTTCTGTTTTTGATGTTGCTGATATTCCTGAGCAAGGAGAAAATCAATTTCAAGAAAAAGGAAAACTATCTGAATGCACTGATATTGGGAATAATACTGGCCATACACTGGACCTCCTTTTTTCAAAGTATTCAAATGGCAAATGTAGCAGTGGCGGTACTTACATTTTCTTCCTTTCCACTTTTTACAATGCTGTTGTCTCCTTTATTCAAATTTGGAAAAATAGCGCAAAAAAACATCTTTTCTGCATTGCTCATCATTGCCGGTATAGGCATAATGGTGCCGCTCGGCGATTGGAAAGGTCTTTATTTTTACGGTATTTTGTGGGGGCTTTTATCAGCGCTAAGCTTCTCGCTCTTAGTGCTTACCAATAAAAAAATATCCTCCGGTTTTGGACCTTTTGAACAAGCTTTTTGGCAAAATGCGGCAGTTTCAGTTTTGCTGCTTCCTGTATTATTTTTTTACGAAATTAACCTCAGTTTTAAAGAGCATTTGTATTGGATGATTTTGGGTACTGTTTTTACAGGCTTATCACATGGACTATATGTTTACGGACTGAAAGGCACCGACCCACAGAAAGCCAGTCTTTATGCTGCATTGGAGCCTGTTTATGCCATTTTATGGGCCTTGGTATTTTTAGGTCAAGTTCCTGCTTTGAGGGAAGTAATGGGTGGTCTAATTATATTGATTGCTGTACGAATAGGAACAAAAAACTAATCGAAACTGAGATTTACTTTTACTTATTTTTTTCTAAGGGAATAAACCGGTATTTTTGCCACATCTAAACAAAATATCATACTATGGAATTAAGAAATTTAGAACCTAAAGCAGTTTGGAATCATTTTGCTGATTTGAACGCTGTACCACGCCCCTCAAAAAAAGAAGAACGGGTAATAGCCTTTATTCAGGATTTTGGAAAAAAACTTGGACTTCCGACTTATACCGATGAAGTAGGAAATGTCATTATCAAAAAACCTGCGACAGCCGGTATGGAGAATAGGGCAACGATTGTCTTGCAAAGTCATCTCGATATGGTGCATCAAAAAAATGCCGACACCGTTTTCGATTTCAACAGCGAAGGGATAAAAATGTATGTTGATGGCGATTGGGTAAAGGCGCAGGGTACAACCCTTGGTGCAGATAATGGTATGGGTGTGGCT
Organism: Saprospira sp.; assembly: GCA_044379045.1. Lineage (GTDB taxonomy): Bacteria > Bacteroidota > Bacteroidia > Chitinophagales > Saprospiraceae > Saprospira. The sequence continues at coordinate 22,386 of JBIPOO010000024.1, read as the reverse complement.
ACAATTATGGCCTTATTATCTTCAAGCGATATTGCTCATCCTCCCTTGGAAGCTCTTTTTACCATCGATGAAGAAACAGGTATGACCGGAGCATTGAACCTCAAAGGCGGATTGTTGAATGCCAAATATATGCTCAATCTCGATACTGAAGAAGATACCGAACTTACCATAGGCTGTGCTGGCGGAATTGATGTGACTGTTGGAGGTAAATACGGTTCAGTAGAAGTTCCGGCCGGATCTACTTGCTATAAAATTTCTATCAAAGGCCTTACTGGAGGTCATTCTGGCATGGATATCCACCTTGGACGCGGTAATGCAAATAAGTTGATGAACCGTCTGCTTCTGAATGCACAGCGTACCTTAGGAATTTTGATTGCCGAAATCGATGGGGGTAGCTTACGCAATGCCATTCCTAGAGAATCCTTCGCGATAGTTGCAGTTTCTGCCGAAAAAGTTGAATCATTCAAAAATTTGTTGAATGAATATCACGCAACTATCAAAGCTGAGTACAATACAACCGATCCGAATATTATACTACTTTTCGAAGAAACTGAAGCCGTAAAAACAGCTGCCGACGCTAATTTTATCAAATCATTGCTATCTGCTGTTTATGCCTGTCCCAATGGTATTTACCGGATGAGTCCCGATATCAAAGACCTTGTGCAGACTTCCAATAACTTAGCACGTGTACTGCTCAAAGATGGAGAATACAAGGTTTTATGCCTCACTCGTTCCTCTGTCGATTCAGAAAAAATGGACGAAGCAGAAGCTATCCGTTCACTCTTCGAATTGATTGGTGCGGAAGTTAGTTTTGGCGGATCTTATCCTGGTTGGACTCCAAAACCCACTTCGCGACTAGTCGAAATTATGTCTGAGATTTACATCGGAAAATTTGGTGCAAAACCACACGTAAATGCTTGTCATGCGGGTCTGGAGTGTGGTATTCTCGGTACAAATTATCCCGACATGGAAATGATCTCTTTTGGACCCAACATCAGAGGTGCGCATTCACCCGATGAAATGGTGCAGATTAGTTCGGTACAGAAATATTGGGGATTTTTGCTCGAGACTTTGACAAGTTTGTAGTTTTTAATTGGTATCAAGTAGCAGGTATCAAGTATCAGGTATCAAATAACAGGCAATGTTCTAAATACTTGATACTTGATACTTGATACCCGACACAAAAGAGTAGTTAAAATCATGAAGCATTACGATAAAATGGCCCTGCTCATCCTCGATGGTTGGGGGCTCAATCTGGATCCGAAAGTCAGTGCAATTGAGGCAGCAAATACGCCTTTTTTCGACAAGCTGATGCAGGAAAATCCAAACAGCACATTGCAGACCTTTGGTGAAGCAGTAGGTTTGCCCGAAGGGCAAATGGGCAATTCCGAAGTTGGGCATATCAACCTCGGAGCCGGCAGAGTGGTTTATCAGGAGCTGGCGCGAATTAACAAAGAAATTCGGGAGGGAGGACTTGCAAAAAATGCCGAGCTGAACAATTTGTTAAAATACGTAAAAGAATCGGGTAAAAAACTGCACCTGGTCGGTCTTTTGTCGGATGGGGGTGTACATTCACATATTGAACATCTGAAGGCGCTTTGTGAAATTTGTGACAGTAATGGTCTGGAAAAGGTTTTTATTCACGCCTGTATGGATGGCCGCGATACCGACCCCAGAGGTGGGCTAAACTATATGTCTGACCTGCTTTCTTCCATTAAAGACAGAAAAGTAAAGCTCGCTTCAATGATTGGCCGATACTATGCTATGGATCGCGATAAGCGTTGGGAAAGAATAAAGTTGGCTTATGATTTATTTGTACATGGCAATGGGAAAGCTTGTTCAAATCCTTTAGAGGCATTAAAATCGTCTTACGAAAAGGGAATAACTGATGAGTTTATCGAAGCACATTTTATGGTTGATTCTGATAACAATCCATTGACAAAAATCGAAGCTGATGATGCTGTGCTTTGTTTTAATTTTAGAACCGACCGTTGCCGACAAATCACGGAAGTGCTTACGCAAAAGGACTTTCCTGATTTTGACATGAAAACATTACCGCTTTATTACAGCACCATGACCCGTTACGATGAAAGTTTCAAAAATATCAAAGTGTTGTATGAAAAAGAAGATTTGAGTAATACCTTGGGCGAGGTTTTGGCTAAAAATGGCAAAACTCAGATTCGCATTGCCGAAACTGAGAAATATCCTCATGTCACTTTCTTTTTCAATGGCGGCAGAGAGGAAACTTTTGAGGGTGAAAAACGAATTATTGTTCCATCGCCAAAAGTAGCTACCTATGATCTACAGCCCGAGATGAGTGCTCTAGAAGTTACCTCAAAAATTATGGCAGAATTGGATGGTGAACTGCCCGATTTTATCTGTCTAAATTATGCAAATGCAGATATGGTGGGCCACACTGGTGTTTTTACAGCAGCTGTAAAGGCAGCAGAAACTGTGGATAATTGCCTTTCGGAATTGGTTCCTAAATTGGTATCCCTTGGTTATGGTATCATCATTCTAGCCGATCATGGCAATAGCGATTGTTTGGTCAATCCCGATGGAACGCCCAATACCGCCCATACGGTAAATCCAGTGCCCTGTATTCTGGTTGGAGAAAACAGTAGCAGATTTAAACTAACAAATGGCAAACTCGCCGATGTTGCACCAACTATCCTCCGTCTGATGGGAATTGAAATACCCCCGATAATGGATGGAAATATTATAACAGCATAATTTATCGCAATCTGTTCGAGGACTTCACCAAATCGTCATCACTTTTGATTCCTCTGTAGGCCAAGAAACTAAATACGATGGCTATTATTGGTATAAAAAGTCCAATGCCTATGCTTGCTGCTACAGCGCTACTGAAGGTAAAGTAAGCTGCAAGAGTAGTAAGGATAACACTTAACACAACAACCCCCAAGCTGATATTCATTTGTAATTTTCGATTTTTGAAAAGGAAAATGCAGATCAGCGAAAAAGTAGCAGCCACAATTAAAACAGAAAGCAAAATTACATTGTCATAAAGATCTAAATCGCCATCCACAAAGGGACCTTCAGCTGTTTTTTCTGCAGTCGCAAAGGGTAAAACAAAAAGCAGTGATTGTAGAAGAGTTGCTACGAGAAGATAAAGGCTTTGAATTCTTTGAATCATAATTTTTTATCAATTATAAATGTTCTAAGTTTTTAATTTTACGTCTCCGATGAGCCAAAGTTAATACAAATAGCTTAATGTACAAAACTGCAGATATATATATCGTCGATGCCAAAAGAACTCCGGTGGGTAAATTATACGGTTCGCTTGCTTCGATAAGACCTGATGACTTAATTAGCGGGTTGATTTCCGGTTTTTTTCAGTCGAATGAACAGCTTGTTAGCACAGAACTGGATGCGCTGATCTTGGGTTGCGGCAATCAGGCAGGAGAGGACAATAGAAACATTGCTAGAATAGCAGTTCTGCTTTGTAGCTTACCTCATACAGTTTATGCAGCAACAGTGAATAGTCTCTGCAGCTCGGGATTGGATTCGGTTTTACAGGCAGCGCGTATGATTGCCTGCGGGGAGGCTGATTTTTGCCTTGCCGGAGGTGTGGAAAGTATGAGCCGCAGTCCTTACGTTGAGAGTAGGGTAGATGGAACCCGCGAGGACAGTACCCTTGGCTGGCGTTTTACGAATGACAGCATAACTGATTTTATTCCAACGCATTCCATGCCCGAAACAGCTGAACTCCTTTCTGTAAAATACGGCATCAGCCGGACAGAACAAGACAATTATGCGGTTCTAAGCCGAAACAGGTATGAGTCCGCCTTAAAAACTAATTTTTATAAAAATGAAATAATTCCAGTTTTTACCAAAGAAGGAAAATTATGCCTGGATAAAGATGAACAGCATCGAATTTTATCCATTTCATTGCTGGAACAGTTGCCGACCCTGGTCAAATCGGGTACACATATCACGCTGGGAAATTCTGCCAGAATTGGCGATGGAGCTGCGATTGTAGCATTAGCATCGGAGCATTATATCAAAAAACACAAGATCAAACCGCTCGCAAGAATTGCAGCAATGGCAAATGCAGCCGAACATCCCGATCTGATGGGCATGTCGGGCATCAGCGCACTAAAGAAGGCTTCGAAGCAGTCGGGCATAAACCTCAACGATATCGATATTTTTGAATTGTCGGAAGCCTTTGCAGTTCAGATTTTAGCTGCTGAGAAGGATGGAATTGCCGAACTTTCAAAAATTAATACTAAAGGTGGTAGCATAAGCATTGGTAATCCATTGGGTATGGGCGCTGCAAGACTTCTGACAACTTTGTTCAATCAGTTGAACTCAGATAAAAATTTAAACTATGGCGCTGCCGCCTCAGGCGCGGGATTGGGCACAGGAGCAGCAATCATTCTTGAAAATTTAGACTGATTATTTGACTTTCCTCGAAAGCACCTTTAGGTGAAAAGCAGGATATTGCTCATAATTTTGAATCTCATCCTGCAGTTCTTTTCTCAATGCGGGCAAAGCATGAAAAGGGACAGCAGGATAAGCATGATGTTCGGCATGATAAGGCATGTTCCACATCAAACTTCTCAGCAAATTGCTTGTCTGCATGCTGCGGGTTTTTTCCATAATGTTTCCTTCGTGTGGCAGGCCATTGTGCTCGGGTACCAGATAGGCAGAGAGGGTACAATGCCCGAATAAAATTCCGCTATAAATAAACCAAAAACCCGGACTTAAAAGAATTGCCAAAGTGATAATCGTGCCATGTACAGCCAATAAAAGCAAACAATCCATAAACATAGCAAGTCTCATTCTTGGTCTGAAAAAGGGGAAAACTGCTTTACGGAAAAATTCAGGCATGCCAAAAATTCCACCTAAAAACATAATAAATTTCATAATAAAAAGCGGCAAACCGCTAATCCAGCTGAAATACATCGGCAAACTACTAATGGAAGATGGAATAGGCTTGCCACCAAATGAAATTTCGGGGTCTTTACCAGGTATGTGTGTGTAGCGGTGATGCGTGTAGTGCAGTTCCTGAAACATTGTGGGTGCATAAAGTTGTACAATTCCGCAAAGGCCTGCTGCCATACTATTCAAAAACTTAGATTTGAAGGCAGTTTTGTGAATAGTTTCGTGTTCGCAGGCAAAACTACTGCAAAAGCCAGGTGCAAAAGCAATATGCGCCAGTATAACGAGCCAAATTGGTTGTCCCCAACTCAAAACTAGTCCTGTCGCAGTCAGTAAAATATAACTGCACATTATTACAAACTTTAAGATGGCATTGTCATTTTTTTTGATCAATAACATCAGCTTTTCCTGAGGAAGGTGTTCTGTTTCGTGAAAATTGTCCTGCATCTTGAATTTGGTTGTAGGGCTATACCATTAAAATTTCAAGCACAATATATTTCGATAAACTTGTTTTTACAACACTATTTTTAAAAAAAATCACAATTTCATACATTACTATATTTAGTAAGAACAATCGGCAAATTCATCAAAAAAAGTAATAGATTTGCGTTTGTTAATTGAAGCCTTTATTAAAACAAAACAATTCTGAATCATGAAATTACTCGATGGAAAAGTAGCCCTTATCACCGGAGGTTCAAGAGGAATCGGTGCATCAATCGTGAAAAAATTTGCTGAACAAGGCGCACATGTAGCCTTTACCTATCGTAGCAATGAAGAAAGTGCTAATATAGTAGCTGCTGAAGCTGCAGCTCTTTGCGAAGGTGTGAAAGTGATCGGTTACAAATCGGATGCGGCCTCCTTTTCTCAAACTCAGGAATTGGTGGATGCTGTAATCAAAGAATTCGGAACCATCGATGTGCTCATCAATAATGCCGGTATTACCCGCGATAATCTGCTCATGCGTATGAGCGAAGAGCAGTGGGACGATGTCATTGAAACCAACCTTAAATCGCTGTTCAATTTTACCAAAGGTATCATCAAGCCAATGCTAAAAGCCAGAAAAGGCAGCATCATTAATATAACATCTATTGTTGGTGTAAGCGGCAATGCCGGACAATCCAACTATTCCGCCTCCAAGGCCGGTATCATCGGCTTCACTAAATCGATGGCTTATGAAGTTGGCTCGCGCAATATTCGTTGCAATGCCATTGCTCCAGGTTTTATCGATACCGAAATGACACATGCGCTCGATGAAAAACTCAAAGAAACCATGATTAGTAATACAGCGCTGCAGCGTTTTGGTCAGGCCGAGGAAATTGCCAATGCTTGTTTGTTCCTTGCTTCCGATCTTTCGAGCTATATCACCGGTGAGGTGCTGATGGTTACGGGGGGAATGAGGTAAGCCGATGCTTATTTGATCGATAACTGACTATTAAAAAGTATCAAGTATCAAGTATCAAGTATCAAGTATCAAGATAACGTGCTCTGAAAGTCCTGATACCTGATACTTTGTACCTGATACCAACCTTTTTATTATTTACTAAATTTCCTTTGTCCAGTGAAAGTCTTCCTCCTCCTCGAACCGCCATTTAGTACCATCAGCCTTGAATTGGAGGATGCTGCTGAATCCAAAAAATACAGCTATTTTTCGCTCAGCGATATTTACATGTCAGAATCAGTGGGAGGATCGGATATTGCTAAAAGGCTTGAAGAAGCTAAAAGTGCCGGGCATGAATTACTTCCTCATTTTGCTTACCGCCTGATTATTGAAAAATACCTGCAAAAGGCGCCTAAAAATCTACCCAATGGTTTTGTACTCGATCCCGACTGTTTCGGCTCGGCGGCAGAGTTTGAAATTTTATTGGAAGTTTTGGAAAAGGCCGGGCATCCGATTGTTGTTATTGATATACAAACTCCAGCTGATGAATGTGCAGAGTATATCGAGGATTTTGGCATTGATGAAACGGAAGGTATACAGGAAATTGCCGATTATTTCGAGCGGCTTTATCCCGAAATTCAAACAATCATCAAAGCAAAGGGCCTTCAAACGGAGCTTTTCAGCAGCGAAGAAGACCCTAGGGTTACTTTTAAGCGGTTTGGGGACTTATTGGTTTGATATATTAGAAGAGATTGAGTATCAAGTATCAAGTATCAAGATTTTGTCCTGCTACTTGATACCTGTTACCTGATACAAAAAAATACTTTCGAACCTATTTCTTAAAAATTTGCTTGCCAGGATAATATGCCGCATCGCCCAATTCCTGTTCAATACGTAGGAGTTGATTATATTTTGCCACACGGTCGGAGCGCGATGCAGAACCGGTTTTAATTTGTCCGGTATTCAAAGCCACGGCCAAATCGGCAATAGTGGTGTCTTCGGTTTCGCCCGAGCGGTGACTCATGATAGAAGTGTAAGCATTGCGATGTGCCATATTTACAGCTTCGATCGTTTCGGTAAGCGTACCGATTTGATTAACTTTTACCAGGATTGAATTGGCGATTTTGCTGTCGATTCCTTTTTTCAAACGCTGTGTATTGGTAACAAAAAGATCATCGCCAACCAGTTGAATTTTACTACCAAGCTTTTGTGTTAGCAAACTCCAGCCGTTCCAGTCATCTTCATAGAGGCCGTCTTCGATGGATGCAATCGGGTATTTAGCAGCCCAATTTGCCCAGAACTCCACCATTTCTTCGGAGCTCATTTTTTTGCCGCCTGACTTGTGAAAATGGTAGACTTTTTCATCCTCATTGTAAAATTCAGAAGCAGCTGCATCAAGTGCGATAACAATATCTTCACCGGGTTTATAACCAGCTTTTTCGATTGCCATGAGTACCGTTTCAATGGCTTCTTCATTAGATTTTAGATTGGGTGCAAAACCACCTTCGTCACCCACATTGGTAGAGTAGCCTTTGCTTTTGAGTACTTTTTTCAGGTGATGAAAAATTTCTGTGCCCATGCGCAATCCTTCAGAAAAAGAAGATGCACCAACAGGCATCACCATAAATTCCTGAATATCGATGGAATTATCAGCATGGCTGCCGCCATTGAGAATATTCATCATAGGCACCGGTAGGGTACAGGCTCCGACACCGCCGATATAACGGTAAAGTGGCAGTCCGCATTCTTGTGCAGCAGCGCGTGCAACTGCCATTGAAACGCCCAAAATAGCATTGGCGCCCAGACGAGATTTATTGTGTGTGCCATCCAGTTCAATCATCATGCGGTCGATCTCAATCTGTTCATAAACGTTGAAACCGATGAGCTCCTCTGAAATGTTTTCCATGACGTGCATACAGGCATTTTGTACACCTTTGCCCAAATAGCGGCTTTCGTCATTGTCTCTAAGTTCTACAGCCTCGTGCTTTCCGGTCGATGCGCCCGACGGAACAATTGCGCGACCTACATTCTGATTGGAGGTGACTACTTCGACTTCTACTGTTGGATTTCCTCTCGAGTCGAGCACTTCGCGTGCAAGGATTTCTTGAATGACCATGATAATAATTTGATAATGAGTTGATTTGAAACCGAACGGAGTGAGCTCCGCGCAGCGAAATTTGATAATTGCAGACATTAGTAAATATAAATATTTCGGCCTGTCTCAATTTTTCACTGCAAAGATATTGATAATTTTTTAGTCGATTAAGATTTAAATAAAATGTTGTTGTATAAATAGCTAATAATTAAAATTGCCGCCCGAGAACTGTACCGCATTTTGTTTTTACAATTTAATGGTGACTCACTAAAGAAATGTTGTCAATTTTTTATGTGTATTATGATAATTTGAATTTTGCCTATAGTTATAATTTTTAAAATTATTATTTTATTCTTAATGATAATTTTATATTGAAAATATTACCAATTAACATTAATAATTTTTCTTTGCGAAAACAATATTTTTGATGCAAATAAATATGATTATATGAGATTTTTCAATATTCTACTAGTTTTAACATTAGTACTAAATTACAGCTATGCACAAGAAATTGATTTAGTAGAATCTGATACTACTCCTAAATTAGTTCTGAGCGATGAAAGAGCTAGAGAGCTGCATGATTCATTATTGATAAGATTTGAAGATGTAATCAAGCAATACAATATAGAGCGAAGAAATGGGAATGAAGTCGATCATATCAGTGCTGAAGATTTATTAAGAACTGCCGTTAAAAAATACATGTATCTAAAACATGTATACGGGCTTCAAAATAAAATTTTATTTTCTGAGGCTGTTTTCGACAAAGGGGTAATAGCATGTCGTCAATTGAGAAGTGTTCCAATGACGCTAATGTTTCAGAAGGATAAAACTAGCTTATACGGAACTAATATGCCACACGCTGCATTTTGCGATGGTTCATGTGGTAAATGTCCTGGAATTTCTAATGTTGGGAATAAATAAATTGTGATGTTCAACTTCTTGAAATATTCTATAATTGCTATCGCAATATTTTCTGTAAGTCAGGTTTTAGGTCAAATTACGATGATATCTGGAAAGGTATTAGATCAAGAAAATAATGCGTTGCCGAGCGTTACAGTTTTTTTACAAAACAATAATGCTATTGGTACTACTACCGATATTGATGGTAAATTCAGTCTTTTAAAAATTCCGGCAGGTGAGCAAACACTTACTTTTTCATTTATTGGTTATGAAACAGTATTTGTCACAATCAAATTAGATAGTGGACAAACAATCAACTTAGGTAGCATAAATCTTAAGGAAGAAGCGCAAATTTCAGGTGAAGTGATTGTAAGCGCTAGCATGAAAGAAGGCGAGGCAAAGGGGTTAAATATGACACAGTATTCAAATAGGATAGTGAATGTTATTGCCGCAAGTGGTATTGGTAAATTGCCGGATAAAAATGCAGCTGAAGCTCTGCAAAGAGTGCCTTCTGTTAACTTAGAAAAAGATCAAGGGGAGGGACGTTATGTTTCAGTGAGAGGAACCCCCCGCGATTGGTCTTCTTCTCTTATCAATGGTGATCGTATGCCAGTAGCTGATGAGGATGGAGATTCGAGAACCCTCGCATTTGATATTTTTCCAACCGAACTAATAGAATATATAGTAGTTTCGAAGGCTTTGACGCCAGATATTGAAGCTGATGCTATAGGAGGAAGTATTAACTTTATCACAAAAACTGCTCCTGAAGAAAGGCTTTTGAATGCAAAGATTGGAGGCGGATTCAATGCACAGGCCCAAAAACCACTTTATGACATCGCGCTCACATATGGCGACCGAATAGCAAAAGGAAAATTTGGTTATTTATTGAGTGCTTCAATTTACAACAGATCCTGGGCAACGGATAATTTTGAGGTCATATATGGGAGTAACTTCAATCATGGGATAAATAGGTTAGAACTTCGAGATTATATGGGAAGAAGACAAACAGTTGGTTTAAATGCATCTGGAGATTATAGAATCAATGAACAGGCTAATATTTATTTTAAAGCAGTTCACGGAAGAATGGATGATAATGAGTGGAATAGAAAAATGATGTTTAGATATGCTACCGGAACGGGGGCTACTTTGGAACTGCAAAATATTCACAATATAATGCAAATGCGATTTTGGGGTGGTGAACTAGGAGGAAAGGTTCATTTGACTAAAAAAAAGCAGTTGAACATACAATGGAAAGCTGCTTCTTATAGCAATAGTTTTGGTTATGGACCGGTTCCCTTTGCTAAAAAAGATAGTCGTAACGGTTATCATGTAATCCGTTTCCACAAAACAAATGTTGTTTTTTTAGACCAGGTTTATGATCCTACATCGAGCCTAAAGTTAAAACTTATTGGTAATGACCAAGTAGGGATGCAGTACATAGACTTTATTAATCATCCTGTTTTTGGTGAAATAGAATTCCCAAATGCAGATAGCATTGCAGGAGTAGGCGATAATCCAAATAACATACAACCTTTGATGCGCGATCCAGTATTATTGAGTGAATTTGAGTTTAACGAGGCCTATAGTGAACTAAATACAGCTGTTGAAAATGATCCATTCATAGGACAACTTGATTTTGAGTATAAATTTAACAACAGTTTTATACTAAAGGGAGGATTTAAATCAAGATTCAAAATTGGTGAAAGAACTCGCGGTATACATACTTGGTCTCAAGATATCAGTAATCCAGCTACATCGGGTAGTATACCCATTAGTGATTTCGATGCATCGCCGGTGAATACCAATGGTGGATTTTTGCAAGAACTTAACAATCCATATCAAAATTATTGGGAGACTTATCCCTTTTTAAATGTAGCAAGTATAGACCAATTTGTTGAAAACCAAGAAAATGTTCTTGTCGAAAATGAAGCTGTAACAATAGAATTGAGACGTGCAGCTGCAGGTGGTAGTTTTCGTTACAAGGAAAATGTTCATGCAGCCTATTTAATGGGAACTTACCAGTATGGAAAAAAATTGAACATTACTGCAGGTGTAAGATTTGAGAATACTACTTTGAATATGAATGCCGATTCGATTATTTCAACAATTGATTCAACTAACGGCGCAGTTTCTTTAAATATTGAAAATGTAAATTCATCATACAATTACCTGAATTATTTTCCGAGCTTTCATATCCGTTATTCGCCTATTTCGGATTTTAACATCAGGTTTTCGACAGGAAGGTCAATGAGAAGACCAAATTTTAATGAAACTAAACCAGGCTCGCCAGTTTGGCTTTATACAAACCAAGTATTGGAGTATGGCAACCCAGCATTAAAGCCATCTTTCGCCTGGAATTTTGATATGACATTTGAATATTTTTTCAAGAACATCGGCTTAGCATCTGTTGGTAGTTTTTACAAAAGGATTGAGGGTCATATTTTTTCGACCAATAATCCACTTTTATCTCAACAAATTGGGACGCTAGTTGGAACTATAGTGCGTAGTTACGAAAACGCCGACATTTCTCATGTAGTTGGACTTGAAACAAATGTAGTTCGTCGATTCGATTTTCTTCCATCCTTTCTGTCAGGTTTTGGGTTAAACCTAAACTATAGCTATATTTATTCTAACATGAAAGTACCTGGTCGAGATATGAAACAACCTCTGCCCAGGCAAGCGAATCAGCTCTTTAATACGGCCATTTTCTACGAAAAGTATGGAGTAATTGCTCGCTTAGCGCTGAATTACAGAGGGCCATTTCTTATGGAGTTGAATACCTATCCCGAGGATGCTGCCGATCCTAACAATCTAAGATTATTACATCAGAATACTGATTATGATATATTTATGGATGAAATATGGAGTCTAGATGCCTCCTTTTCTTTTAAATTCAACAAATACTTAACGGCATTTGCTGAGTTTAATAATTTGCTAAATGCTCCTTTTCGCATTTACAGAGGGAGCAGGGCACATCCAATACAAACTGAGTACTATTCTGTGAGAGGGCAAATTGGTGTTAAATTTCAACTACCAACTAAGGAAAAATCTATTGATTAGTTACAAAAAACATATTTACTAACAACTTTTGGAAATTTAATTTTTATAAAAGCAATCCAATTTAAAATGATGAAAACTAACACAATTCTGAGTTTAGTATTGTTCTTAATGGCAACAATACAATTGAGCGCTCAAAACGGAGAACGCAAAGTACTATTTATAGGTATTGATGGCGTTCGTTCCGATGCTTTACAACAAGCAAGTACTCCAAATCTCGACACACTTTTTCAACAGGGTTTATATACTTTTACCTCATGGCATCTTGGTATAACGGTAAGTGGACCCTCTTGGTCAACTATGCTTACAGGAGTATGGGAAAATAAACATGGTGTAACCAATAACAATTATACCAATAGTAACTACAACGATTATCCATACTTTGTTAAACGAGCCAAAGAAATTCGTCCTACTTTAAAAGCAGTTCAAATTACTTCTTGGGGTCCAATGAGTAACCTTGTTTATAACGAAGGTTGGGATAGTAAATTAGTAGTCAATACAGATAATGATGTTGTTTCGGCTGCTCAAATTCAATTACTCGACCCTGATTTAGATGTACTTTTTGTGCACATTGATGATGTTGATGCTGCTGGTCACGGAAATGGTTTTAGCCCTATCATACCATCTTATATGAATCAAATTCAAACAGTCGACGGGCAGGTTGGTCAAATACTAAGCTACCTCAGATCGCGTCCGGGTTATATAAATGGAACTGAAGACTGGCTTATTTTGCTAACAACCGATCATGGTGGCATTGGATTTGGACATGGTGGAAATACTACATTTGAAAAAGAAATTTGGTGGGCTGCAATTGGTTCTACGGTTCCAACTCAGCAAATAACTGTTGATATGTCAGACCCTAATCAATGGTTAAACGCCCCTGTTCTTGCGGACATAGCTGTTACGGCATTAGATCATTTGCTAATCGGAGTTGATCCCGAGACTCAAGTAGATTGGGATTTAGATGGAAAATCATGGTGCATTGACCCTGCCGATACCTTGACTAGCGTAACTAATACTGTTTCACAAACATACAATGTTCGCATATTCCCAAATCCAAATGATGGCAATTTTAAAGTTTTGGTAGACAATGCAAAAGGCAAATTGGTTTGTTCAATTATTGATGTGAATGGTCGTCTGATAACAACTAAAGAAACGATGATGTATGGTAATACAGCGATAAACTTCGATAATATTCAATTAACGTCTGGGGTTTATTTTGTCAAAATTACCGATGAAAAAAATCGCAGCCAAACACAAAAAGTTATCATAAATTAAGTTAGCAACTAACTCTTATGAAAAAGTCATATTTTCTTGCAATTATCATGTTTCTTACGCTTGAGTCGACACTAATTGCTCAATCATTCAATGCTGTACAATTTGGTGCAAGTACCGACTATATAAATACTAGCTTTGCGCCAAATTTTGGCAATAGTCAAGATTTTTCTATTGAATTCAGGCTGAAAACTGCTGGTTGGACAAGCGATCCTTCACTAATTTCAGATAAAAACTGGGCAAGTGGATCAAATGATGGATGGAACATTGCTTTAGGTAGCAATGGTACAGGTATTGATGTAAATGTAGGAGATGGTAGCGCAAGGGCCGATTTGTTGGCAGGTACAGTAAATGACAATCAATGGCATCACATATTGGTTACTTTTGATAGAAACGGAAGCCTAAGTTTGTATATTGATGGTATCTTGTCGCAATCTGTTAGTATGTCAAATGTTGGTAATATAAACTCCGGTAATAGCGTCAAGATAGCTCAAGATGGTACAGCAAACTACAATTCGGCTGCTACTTGTCAAATGGCAGACATTCGAATTTGGAATAAAGTTTTACCTTTATCAGAATCTGCAGCATGGCGTTGCCGCTATCTTGATGCTTCACACCCATCTTATGCCGACTTAATTCATTATTGGAAATTGGACGAGGGTGCCGGAACAACAGTAGCAGATAGCAAAGGTACCAGTAATGGTACGCTCATTGGATCAGCTTTTTGGGTAAATGGAAATTTACAAACAATTGGATGCTCACAAACAGAAATTGGGGCAGGTTATATGGTTGATTTTGATGGTGTAAATGATTGGATAGATTGCTCAGGCAATGGTGGGAATAAAGTAAGTGCATCATCTATAGGCTTGCCTTCAGCTCAATTAACTGTTGAAACTTGGGTTAAACCAAATCGCTTTCGTACCTGGGATGCTATGTTAGCCTTTATTCAAGATAATCAAACTTTTGAAAGAGGTTGGGACCTAGAAGTGCGCGATAACAATAAATTTGGTTTTTCTCTTACCACTGGAACAACACTTACCTACTTAGAAACTAGCAATAGCTTCAATGAAAATGAATGGTATCATGTTGCAGGGGTATTTGATGGGGCAAGCATGAAAATTTACGTTAATGGAATACTTGAAAATACCAGTAACGCTCAAGCAGGGAATATTAATTATGCAGATTCTTGGTTATCTATTGGAATGTATAAAGATGACAATGAAACTAATGCTTTCGACGGTTCTTTGGATGAAGTAAGAATTTGGAGTGTGGCACGTACTGAGTCAGAAATAAGAAGCGCTATGTGTCGAAAACTAATAGGCAACGAAACTGGATTATACGCTTATTGGAGATTGGACGAATCGGTTGCAAGCATAGCTTACGATGCTTCCAACAATAACCGTAATGGAGTATTAACGAATATGAATCTTGCAAATGCACATCAAATTTCTGAGGCTCCAATTGGCGATACTAGTGTTTTTCTATACCCAGGAAATTGGCAGTCTCAAAATTTGTTATTGAGTAGTACCAATCAAGGATCTTTAAATATTGAAAATGTAAGTCTCAATCCTCAGGGTGTACATGTTTATATGGTTAGAGATACACCAAATTTTAGTAACGGAATTTGGAACAGAGGCAATACAAATAATTATTTTGGTGTTTTTTCTACGAATCCATCCAATTTCAATGTTTTGTACGATTATACAGCTTATTCCGATGCAATGTCAAATGAATCCTTTTTGAATCTCTATCAAAGGCCTCACAATGCAGCTAGTACCTGGGTAGTGGACCCAAGTGCCAATTTGTCAACAACGCTTAATAATATCAGTATTGATTCAGTTTCAGGGCGTAGAGAGTTTATCTTAGCAGATTTTATTGCTAACAATTGCTTAAATGCCACTAACCTAAATGTCGATTCGATTTTTGATACTAGAGCTGTTTTGTCTTGGGATGGTTTCGGCACTTCATACAACATCGAATGGGGTCCGGCAGGATTTTCTTTAGGGAATGGAAATTCAATCTCAAATGTAAGCACTACAACATTGAGTATTTCTGGTTTATCTGCTCGAACTGACTATGAGTTTTATGTACAGGTTACATGTGCAGCCAATAATCAAAGTACTTGGGTTGGTCCATTTGGGTTTTCTACAGTAGATCCTTGTTCTGAACCCTTATCTATTCAAGTTCTTTCAACTACTTGTAACAGCGCTATTATTTCTTGGAGTTCAACAAATGTCAATTGGGTTATCGAGTGGGCTCCTAGTGCGCTCTTTCAGCCAAATCTTGGAATTTTAACAAATGCCAACTCGAATCCTTTCACATTAACGGGACTAATTAACAATACTAATTATACTTTCCGAATCAAAACAGATTGTGATAGCCTGATCAGCAATTGGTCAGGAACATTCACATTCAGAACCGATTCTGCATGTGTTTCAACAAATGTCGACTTAAATAATAATCAATCTAATATCAGGTTATTTCCAAATCCAGTTCAAGATTACTTGCACATAGATTCTGGTTCAATCGAAATAATGCAAGTAAGGTTATACAATCAATTAGGTCAGCTAATAGATGTTTTCCCTGTTGTTAATAGAAATAGCGGTATAAACCTAGGTCATGTGGAATCAGGATTCTACCACTTAATCATACAAAGTAATGAGGGATATCAAAGCTATAAAATCTTTATAGAGTAAATTTTTAAGCAGATAATAATTACAACGTTATTAAGTTGAAATTTGACATAATATTGAAGAGGGTTTATGTAGTCATTTACCCCATCAAAACTATACGCACTATTAGCCACAGCATTTCTATCCGCTGTCAAGGTCGCCCCATTTACCGTACCATTATTCCCATTTCCACAGCTATCTATTGCATTGCCTGAAAAAGGCCACCAACCTACAAGACCATTTGTTGGGACATAGGACGGAACCTTTTGTGAAAAAAAAATCTGTAGTGCCCAAATAGAAACTCAAAAAATTAAAATTGCAGTAGAGAAGGGATTTTGAGGAGTTAAAGCTGCAATGTGGGCTAAGAACAAATTGCTCCGATGGAGCAAAAATGGCTCCGTTAGGAGTCGAATGTTCTTAGAAAAAATTAGATTTAATTAGAAAAAAGCCCCGTAGGGGTGACATGTAGTTGTTTTACAGCAATTTATAATAAATGTTATATAGCTTTCAACCCACGATTCGCATTAATAATTAAAAATGCCGCCCCCAAAAAGAAGAGAACGGCATTGATTTATAGTTTACAAATTACTATTTCACTAAAATAATCTTGCTTTCTACCTTATTGCCATTTTGGTCCAACAATTCGACATAATAAGTTCCTGCAACTTTCCAGCTGTTGAGGTCAATACTAAAGTGAGCCTGATTTAGCTCCTGACTATAAACGCTTTGTCCCAGGCTATTATTGATGCCGTCGCATGGAGCCTTCTTTCCTCTTCAAATCTTTCACTTTGTGGAGCGCTCTCGTCTGGGACGAGATCGGTTCCGCTTCGTTTCTTTCATCTTTCCGCTTCGTTTCTTTCATCTTTCCGCTTCGCTTCTTTCATCTTTCCGCTTCGCTTCTTTCAATCCCTACAACCCTTCCCAGTCTACTTTCAGTACAGTTTCGGCCAGTTTTTCCAGATGATCCAAGTCCTGATATTCTTTTTTTGAATGCTCATTGTAATAGCCGACCGATAGATTAGTGCATTCCAGAAAAATGCCAATAAATGAGCGGGAGTCAGTACAAACTCCAGTTGGATCTGTTTTGTATTTAAATGGTCCCTTGCTGTTCAGTTCCCTGACAAGGGCATTTGCAAATTGGTCGGTACATCCTCTTTGTCCTGATTGATGCGTAATTACAGACTCGGTACCTCTTCTATCGAATGAAATTACTTTTCTGATATTTTGCAAATGAGCGACCGGATTATTTAAATGCGCTTCAGCAAGATTTATCGATCCGATACATCCGACTTCCTCAGCTACAAAAAAATAATACAGGCCTTTTACACCCTTCAGAATCATATTGAGCATAATGGTTACACCGGATTTGCAATCGGCACCCAGGATACTTTGTTCATCGGTGCAGATAAGGTTTTCACTGAATCGGTGAACTACTGGACGCTGAAAAGTAGATGCGGTGTCGAGGTGCGAGGTAAACATACAGCTGGAATCTCCAATCTGTACGTAATAATTTCCGTGTTTGTCCTGATTGATTGGGTAGGGCAGGGTAGGGAACAGCTTAATAACCTGATGTTCAGTACCGCCGGGATAGGTCTGCGTAGTAAGGTCGAGAAAGGTTTGGCGGATATTCATTTTTGTTGGTTTTTATTTTTTTTTAAAGTTGATTGCATTGTTTTTTTTGGGCAATCAGGCCTATTAACAGCGGCATTTGTTTGTTTAGTTCCCGCAATGGAATTTTTTTGTTAATGAATCGGCTATTTTTGATTTGTCTTCCTCATTGCAAAATTTTACCATAGGGCGCAACTCGTGTTTGGAATATCCTTAAAGTCGAGAGGTTTTTCTTCTTTTTGCCCGCTTCGACCTCTGTGCCGCTGCGTGAATGAAGATCAGTTTCATCTTTGTTTCTCTGCGTGTTTCGTCAATTGCTCCGAATAAGAGGAATGAATTCCACTTTCTATAGTGCAGGACATCAGCATTTTAATTCTTTTTTTCAAAACACAGATTAAACTGTAGAAATACAGATTAACAGGGATATTCTTACATTTTTTCTATTCAGCATTTGACGAAACAATAAATTTAGTTCTCATCTATGCACTTTAAACAATAAGCCTAAATTTTTTAAGATAAGCTAATTAAAGCCAAAAAATATTTAATATATTGCGGTTGATAATTTGGATTTGAGTAAACTTTAAATCCTGGTATTGTTACAATTTTTTAAATCGAAATTGAACCATGAAAAAAATTAAAAGTGTTGAAATTGACAGTTCCGAAAATATTGTCTGTCCATTCTGTAAGTCTGTCCTTTTGGATAAACAAAGTGAAGATGATTACCTGACTTGTGATCATACTATTTTTATTGCAACCGACGATGGTTTTGAATATATCCGTGAAGATATGACCGAAATTATCGATGAAGATTATAGCGAGGATGACCTTGATACTTACACTTCTGGCCTGAAGATAAATGCTATTCGAATTGCCGATTATATGCCCGCGCCAAGTTTTTATGGAGTTTACTGGGGTTTTAAGAAAGACTAATTTGAGTCAAAGATCTAAACATTTATAAATACATTTCATGCAAAATCATCCCCAAATCGCCGAGCTGTACAAGCTCTACCTTTCCGAAACACAGCCTTTTCGCAAGGTACACCGCCTCATCGACCTTTTCGAGAGTATCATCAAGACACATACGGTGCTCATTGTATCGGAATATGTGCAGCATAATAAACTGAGCGAAGCGGCAAAGGGACTACTGGCGCAAGGATTGCGAACACCCTCGCTTGGAACTTGGCAGTTGTTCAGCAGGGTCTTGTTTTCTGAATTGGCTAAGGAAGGTTTTAATGGATTTTTCCCTTCTTTTGAAATGGAATTTGTGCTATGCGATCAGGAATTGTACAGTCAACTTTCTAAAGGCAAAATTGAATTTTCTGCCTTCGATAAAAAGCAAATTGCCGAACTTAAAAAGCAGAAAAAGAAAAGACAGTTTTTCTTCGATGATGTAATTGCTTTCAGGAATGGGATTGCTCATGGCGCTACACCCAATGATGAAGATTGCCTCGAAGATATTAAAAAATTTGATCCTTATTTACATCAGTTGCTTGAAATGCAATGGCTGAAAGATTCTGCCTTGCGCTATAAAAATTCAAAGGTTTTTATGTCAGGGGCTGATAGTGAAATTTGCCTTCATCCGCTTTTGGTTTATAAGGATGAGGGAGATAAACCACCCTTTGCCTTTTTTAACGACCTCAAAAATGACAAAATAGGTTTACTCAACTATCCTTTGAGTAAGCATTATCGCGAAAAAGATTTTTGGAATGAATTTCACGAATACCTGCCCCTGCATGACTGGAAAAAAACGGGCAATAATGAATTTTTCCAACGTATCGAGGAGTTGACCGAAACTTTCAAAGGCAGAACCCTTGAGAGAGCAAAATTACTGACTTTTGTAAAAGAAAAAAATAAGGGCTATTGCTCGGTACAGGGGAATCCCGGAATTGGAAAATCGGCCCTGATAGCGCAGTTTTTTAAGGATTTAAAGGCAGATGAAGAAACAAAAGATTTAAATGTCATTGAGTATTTTATCCGTCGTGTTTCAGATAATTCAACAAGGGGTATTACGCTGCTATCATATTTAAATCGAAAAACAGATGAAGTTTTCAAAGAGGCAAAAGAAATTTTTGCTGATAGCAATGATATCTGGGATGTACAGGCTCAGTTGTTTAAAAAATGGCATTTGTACGGAGAAAAAGCTACTAACCCAAAATTGGTCATTCTCATTGACGGTATTGATGAGGCTGCTGAAAAAGACCTGATTAGCTTTATACCAAAAGAAAATTTTAATAACATACTTTTTATCTATGGTTCAAGACCGGATGGTCACGCAAATCTGACAGATTTATGGACAAGGCTGCCCGTTGAAAATCACAAAAAATTACTTCTTGGAGGCTTGAGCAAAGAGGACATAAGAGCTTTAATTTATGAAGTATCCAATAAATATGAAATCGAAAAAGATTCACTCTGGATTGATCTGGTATTGAAAAAGTCAGAGGGCAATCCCTTGTACTTAAAATTATTATGTGACGGACTCTCCAATGGAGATTTAAAACTCAATGATGCAAATGCATTGCCAAAGGAAATATTTGGGTTCTATAAAGGAATACTGGACCGTTACGCAAGAAATCCCAAAGGAGCAGCATTATTGAAGGGACTTTATACTTTTGCAGCAGCAAAAGATTATATTACAGAAGGACATTTGAAACATATCAATAAGCTGGATGAAGATCTGGTTCATCTGGTTTTGTCCACACTGCAGGAAGTGCTTTGTGAAAATCCTCTAACGGAGAATGTATTGGATTATCAGCTCTTTCATGAGAGTTTTCGCGAATATCTCTACAAAGAAAAAGGCAAACAAGTGCAGGATGCATCCGAAAGAATCATCGATTTCTGCTCCGGCTGGAATGACCTGGAGGCTAGTTATGAACAACGCTATGCACTCGAGCATTATGCTCCGCATCTGAGTGAAAGCAAAAAAGAAGCCCGCATTGCCGAACTGATTGCCCTATCAAATAATGAATCCTATATCCGCACACAGAAAAAAGTCCTCAAATCCTTCGCTGCTACCAATAAACTCTATAAGCTGAGTTTACTCAAAGCAAGCGATAATAATGACTACGATGCCCAACTCGAAAGCGCCCTCTCTTTGGTAGACCTGAAATACGAGGAGGCCAATGACGCGCCACAGATCATAGAAATGGTTGCGAACGGAGAAATAGACCTGGCTTTAAAACGCATCGAAAGCTTTGGTGGAAATGATAAAGGTGGCTTGCAACGCAAGTTCATCCTCTACATGCTCTGCCTGATGGAATTGACCCTACTCGATTCCAAACACAAAACCCATAGAAAAAAGAGCATCGAAAGGCTACTGAATGATTTGGATGAGAAAATGCCGGTGGATCATTCTGTACTGAATTGGAATGATTTCTTTCCGTCTTATCTAATGTTTGAAATGGCTTGTGAATGTGCAGATTTGGGATTAGATTATTTGATAGTGTATAGGAGGACAGAATATTGGAAAAGTGATTGGATAAAAGAGATGGGTCCTTATACTGAATTGCAATTTGATGTTTTAAGTGAAATTTCCTTAAGCATTAGTGATGAATATTATGAGAAGTATTGCAGTCTAAAGTACATCGCTGTTGAACTAGCCAAACAGGGTAAGCTTGAAGAGGCCCTTGCCTACGCCAGAGGTATCAGTGATGACTTGCAAAAGAGTTTCGCCTTGAAGAACATCGCCGCAGCACTTATCAAACAGGGTCAGGTGCAGGAATCGCTGGTTATCGCCCGAGGCATCAGTGATGACTTGCAAAAGAGTAGCGCCTTAAAGAACATCGCCGTAGAGTTGAGCAAACAAAGTCAGGTGCAGGAATCGTCATCGGTGATGCAGGAATCGTTGGACATCGCCCGTAGCATCAGTAATAACTGGCAAAAGAGTAGCGCCTTGAAGGAAATCGCCGTAGAGTTGAGCAAACAAAATCAGGTGGAGGAATCGCTGTCCATCGCCCGAGGCATCAGTTCTAACTATTGGATGAGTTGTGCCTTGACGGACATCGCCGTAGAACTGAGCAAACAGGATCAGGTGGAGGAATCGAAATCGGTAATGCAGGAATCGCTGGCAATCGCCCGTGGCATCAGTGATGGAAGTGATAAGAGTCGCGCCTTGAAGAACATCGCCGTAGAACTCAGTAAACAGGGACAGCTAGAAGCGTCGAAATCGGTAATGCAGGAATCGCTGGCAATCGCCCGTGGCATCAGTGATGGAATTGATAAGAGAAGAGCCTTGGAGGCCATCGCCGTAGAACTAAGCAAACAAGGTCAGGTGCAGCAATCGCTGGCTATCGCTCGAGGCATCAGTGATGATATGCAAAAGAGTTTCGCCTTGATGAACATCGCCGCAGCACTGATCAAACAAGGTCAGGTGGAGGAATCGCTGGCTATCGCCCGAGGCATCAGTGATGACTTGCAAAAGAGTTTCGCCTTGAAGAACATCGCCGCAGCACTTATCAAACAGGGTCAGGTGCAGGAATCGCTGGTTATCGCCCGAGGCATCA
>JBIPOO010000161.1:0-8694 GCA_044379045.1 Saprospira sp. | reverse complement strand
GGAATGCCTGAAGCAGTAATGGAATTTGTAAATACAAAAGATTTAACACAGGTTAGAAAAATTCAGTTAAACATATTGAATGCCTATGAAAATGATTTTTCAAAACATGCCCCTATTGAGCAGCTTCCAAGAATCCGTCTGGTTTGGCAATCGATCATTGGACAGCTTGCAAAAGAAAATTCCAAATTTATATACAATGTGCTTAGACCTGGCGCTCGCGCAAAGGATTTTGAAATGGCAATTGAATGGCTAAAAGATGCTGGATTGATCCATAAAGTGTACAGAATCAATAATAGTGCTTTTCCATTAGCAGCTTATGCCCTTTGGTCTGATTTTAAAATTTATCTGAATGATGTTGGTTTATTGGGAGCCATGGGTTCTTTGTCTCCTGAAATTTTATTGAGAGGTAACAATCTTTTCACAGAATTTAAAGGCAGAATCAGTGAGCAATTTATACTTCAACAGATGTTAAGTACCGGCATGAAAGCTTTTTACTGGAATCCCGAAAATGCAATGTCTGAAGTTGATTTTATGGTACAAATTGATAATAAGATTATACCTATTGAAGTTAAAGCAGCAGAAAATGTCAGGTCTAAAAGTCTGAGGGTTTATTATGAGAAATACAATCCCGACCAATGTATTAGAACCTCGCTCGCTGATTATGAAGAACAAGACTGGATGAAAAATATACCTCTTTTTGGGTTTTTAGCCTGGTTGGAGCAGGAAATTATAGGTCGATAGATACTTCCATGAAAATCAAATGAAGAAAAATACGGTGTATCTCATCCAAACAAAAACCCTCTCAACATTCTTGAAATTTTTCATTTCCAATTCCAAATCTTTTCTATAATTTTTTCAAAGTTCAAAGCAGAGCATCTTTAATCACCAGGAACTTTTTACTTTTTTTTAACCTTTCCTGTCCTATCTTTGTTTATTTTGGAGATTTTCAGATGCCAGATTATCAGACTTCTTGAAAATATAATTGATAAAGTCCAGATACCTGATACTTGATACTTGATTCATCTTTCATCTCATCTCAAATATGTACAGAAGTTTAAAAGAAGCAGCCCTCGACCTCGAAAAAAATGGTCAGCTCATCAGAATAAAAACCGAGTTGGATCCAAACCTTGAGATTGCAGAGGTGCACCGCAGGATATTCGATGCTAAAGGCCCCGCGCTCTTATTCGAAAATGTAAAAGGTAGTGGCTTCCCTGCGCTATCCAATCTATATGGCACTTTTGATAGAACCCGATTTTTATTCAGACATAGTCTTGAAAAAGTACAGCGCATCATAGAACTAAAAATTGACCCCATGCTGGCGCTCAAAAAGCCCGGCAAATACTGGCGCTCGGGATTTACAGCCTTAACCGCTCTGCCTAAAAAAGCCTGGAATAAGCCTGTAAAATATGGCCAGACAACTATTGACAAACTTCCGCTCATTAAATCATGGCCTATGGATGGCGGAGCCTTTGTAACCCTGCCACAGGTTTTCAGCATGGCACCCGGCGATAAAAATATTATGCGTTCCAATCTGGGGATGTACCGCATTCAGTTGAGCGGAAATCAGTATGAACTGAACAAGGAAATTGGTCTGCACTATCAATTACACCGTGGCATTGGCGTGCATCACAGCATGTACAACAATAGTCCCGACCCATTCAAAGTCAGTGTTTTTGTGGGAGGTCCGCCTTCGCATGCTTTTTCAGCCATAATGCCACTGCCCGAGGGACTTTCGGAACTTACCTTTGCGGGTTTGCTCAATGGACGTCGTTTTCGCTATTTTTGGGAGAATGGTTTTGTGCTCTCAGCCGATGCAGACTTTGTCATCACTGGCACTGTCGTCAAAAATAAAAAAATGCCAGAAGGTCCATTTGGCGATCATTTGGGTTATTATTCGCTCGAGCATGATTTCCCCGTGATGGAGGTTGATAAGGTTTATCACCGCAAGGATGCGATCTGGCATTTTAGCGTTGTAGGGCGCCCACCTGCCGAGGATTCGAGCTTTGGCTATCTGATTCACGAACTGGTAAAAGACCTGACACCGCAGGAATTTCCCGGTTTGAAAGACCTGCATGCTGTAGATGCAGCAGGTGTTCATCCGCTCTTATTAGCTGTGGGTAGCGAGCGTTACATGCCTTTCCGCGAGCGCAAGCCCGAAGAGATTCTCACAATTGCCAATCGAATTTTAGGCACAGGACAAACCTCGCTCGCTAAATTTCTAATCATTGCCGCACAGGAAGACAATCCCGATTTGGATAGCCACGACATTGGATATTTTTTCAAACATGTGCTGGAACGTATCGACTGGCGCAGAGATTTACATTTTCAAACCAAAACTACCATTGACACCCTCGACTATTCGGGTAGTGGCTGGAATGAAGGTTCTAAAGTTATTATGGCCTGCTGTGGTCCAAAATTGAGAAATCTAGGCACTGATTTACCCGAGGCTTTTGCGCTTCCGGATGGTTTTAGTGAGCCCAAATTTGTCATGCCCGGTATTTTAGCCATTAAAACCAATGCTTATTCTGACCAAAAAAATGCCGATTCCGAAGTCCAAAAACTGGTTGACCTTATCAAGAATTTCGACTTGAAAGAAATTGCCATGATTCTTTTGGTTGATGACAGTGAGTTTACCGCTTTCAATATCAATAATTTTGTTTGGGTCACCTTTACAAGGGCCAATCCTTCGCATGATATTTATGGGGTAGGCAGCTTCACAGAATATAAACATTGGGGTTGTACAGGGCCGCTCATTATTGATGGCAGAATTAAGCCACATCATGCCCCTGTACTCGAAGTTGATAAAAAAATTAAGGAAAAGGTCGATAAGCTCTTTGTCAATGGGGGTGAATTGGAAAAATGGGGATAGACATTCAATTCAAAATTTTAACTTTAAAGCATTATTTTTTAAATGCAGGTCATGCTGCATTTGAAATTAAAATATTAATTCAAAGCCTTCATTTATCAATTCTTTCCAAAGTTGAGCTATATTTTTTAGTCGGTCTTGGGCAAATTCTCTGACGACTTTTTCATCAATGCAGTTTTTTAATTTCAAATGCAGTATTTGAGGTTCATCGATGGGTTTACCAATTTGTGAAACTATAAAAGCCTCTGCAGCTTCGGCATATTCTTTTTCGATTATATCTTTGCAGAGCAGCAGGCAAAAGCGGTTGTATATTTTACCGACATGTGAAATAGGATTTTTCCCGGCAACTGCCTCCATACTCATTGGTCGGCAGGGTGTTATCAATCCGTTGATTCTATTACCTCGACCAACTTCTCCATCGTCACCAGCCTCGGCACTTGTTCCACTCACTGTAAGATAAATGGATTCATCATTGTAATCATCGGCACTGTTGATAAAAAGTTGGGCATTGTTCAAATCCAATTTTTCAAGAATGAAAGATTTTACAGCCTCTTTCTTACTAATATAGTCTTGAATATCAGAAACAAAACGGTCAATCATAGCAATTGAGATTGTGAAAGTGCTTTGTTCTTTGGTATTTACGGCCATTACTTTAATATCCTCGCCGATAAAAGGCATTTTATCTTTAACGCCTTTAAAATTCAGTAACTGCTCTATATCAAGGACCTTTTGTTCCAACTCACTAAGGGGATAATAAGCAACTCCAAAAGAGGTATCGTTGGCGAGGGGCACTTCTCCTCGGCCAAAACGATTGAAAAGTTCTGTTAAATCCCTGCTCCCGGGTCTTATTTTAGAATTAACACTGATATCTTTTTCGTTGAGGAAGCGAATATTTTTCCGAAACCATTTTTTAGAAGTTTCGATTGCGATTTCTTCGACAGGTATTTTTCTTCCAAAGGCTTCCGAACTGGCTCTACCGGCAAGGATAATTTCAATAGGTTGAAGAATTTTACCGCCACCATATTTAGTTTGAGATGCCCCACCCACCAATAGCGCTTTGTCAACATTGTGGTGCAAAACCATTCCGAATTCCTCGAGATAATATTTACAAAGCGCTTTTGAAAGCTCTTCCGCAATTTGGTCGCAGATGCTGTCGGGATGTCCCTTGCCCTTGCGTTCGACCATTTCGAATTGGTCATAGTTCGCCGAAGACTGAATTTGAATGCTGTTTTTCAAGAAAAATATTTTACCGCCTTAAAATGTAATAAACAAATGGCAGCTTGATTTTGGTTTCCTTTTGAACGCAACAGCGTCAATAATAATATGATTTCGGAATTATAAAAGTTGATTATTTTCCACAACTTCTGTGGTTCTAGGATACAAAAATTAGAATTAAAGTTCTGCTTAAAATCCTGAAGCTGAATCATCGCCCCTTTTATCAGCTGCTCCTTCCAGTTTACCATCGGGACGAACCAAAATTGCCTCTACCTGACCAATTTGGCCCCTTTCCTTCAGTACATGCCCCATTTCCTTCAGTTTTTTTGCAGTGGCAGCATCGAAACAATTTTTTTCATGATAAATTTGATCGGGCAGCCATTGGTGGTGAAAACGGGTATTTTGTACAGCCTCCTGTAGTGTAAGGCGAAACTCAATCACATTCATAATCACCTGAAATACAGATGTAATGATAGTAGCTCCGCCGGGTGTACCTACTACCATCAGTAACTTTCCGTCTTTTTCGACAATGGTCGGCGTCATCGAACTCAGCATTCTTTTTTCGGGTTGGATGGCGTTTGCTTCGGCACCAAGCAGACCGAACATATTGGGTGAACCGGGCTTCGCACTGAAATCGTCCATCTCATTGTTGAGTATAATTCCGGCCCCTTTCACGATAACTGATGAGCCATAATTTCCATTGAGCGTTGTAGTCACAGAAACAGCGTTACCATCGGCATCAACAATGGAATAATGAGTTGTTTGCTCAGATGTTTTGTTTGGTTTTCCGGCCTTGACCTGTTTGCTTGCTGTTGCATTTTTATCGTTGAAGTCCCTCATTCTGTATTTTGCATAAGCTTTATCGAGCATAGCCTCTAATGGTACTGGATAAAAATCACTGTCACCAAGATGCTCTGCCCTGTCGGAATAAGCACGACGCTCGACTTCAGCCATGAGGTGCACAGCTGCAGCGCTGTGAAAACCCATCTGCTCCATTGGCTGATCTTCAACCATCTGCATCAACATGGCCAAAACTACACCACCACTCGATGGGGGAGGCATGGTTATGATTTTGTAATTCTTTTTATAATCAAAAACAATGGGACTACGCCATTTTGCCTGATATTTTTCCAAATCCTGTAAGCTAAGAATGCCGCCGCCTTTTTTCATGTCTTCCACAATCAGTTCTGCGGTTTTACCTTTGTAGAAACCGTCGCTACCTTCAGTTTGTATTCTGCGTAGCACTGAGGCAAGCTCTTTTTGTTGTAGTTTTTGCCCTGCTTTCCAGGAAGAATTTTTTACAAAGGCATTTTCGTGACGGTTAATTTGTGTAAACTTCAATTTGTTATCATTCAAAGCAGCAGCTTCAATTGTTGTGATATTAAAACCATTTTCTGCTAATTTAATAGCTGGCTCTATCAACTTTGACCAAGGAAGTTGCCCATGCTTTTTGTGCGCCTCATACATGCCTGCTACCGATCCGGGAACGCCCACCGCCAAATGACCAAATCGGCTAAGGCTGTCGATTGCATTTCCGCTTTTGTCAAGGTACATATTCCGATTGGCCTCCAATGGAGCTTTTTCCCTGAAATCGAGGGTAGATGCATTGCCGTTTTTGTCGCGGTAAACCATAAAACCACCACCTCCGATATTTCCGGCCTTTGGATAAACAACTGCCAGCGCAAAATGAACTGCTACCATAGCATCAACAGCATTGCCGCCCTTTTTCAAAATCTCGCTTCCAGCCTCTGATGCCAGGGGATGGGCAGAAACAACCATTGCTTTTTCGGCAATCAGCTTTTTCGAAATTTTATATTTTAACTGAGCGAAGCTCCCGTTCAGAAATATAAAAAAAAAGATAAATGGAAGTATTTTCAAAATTGATTGTTTAAAGTTTTATAGGGTATAACTGTATTACATAAAAGAAAAGACGATCAAAACCAGCACTGTAATTACCACAAACATCAGCATTAAATAATAGAATGAATTACTCCTGTAAACCCTGAACATCATTTCTATCAGTTCGTTCCATTCATAGCCCTTGCCAAAGCCTTCCCGTACCATATAAAAATATTTTCGTTGTCCACGCAAGGCTGCGCTGCCATGTTTTTTTAAAATAAAAAAATCCTCATTAAGAAAAATACATTCAAATAGTTCGTGCTTGTCGGCATGTTTAATAATCAGACCTCCTACGGAGTTTTCCCAATTGCCTTTGCTGATATCTCCATCCAGTATTTGCATGTAGTTGCCATCTTCCTGAAAAATATGCAATAAATTTTCCTGGAAATTAACGTCATCTCTGACTTCGAGCCAACGGGTGTCGATAAAAAAATCTTCATCCAAACCTTTGCTGTGTTTGGCCAGATGTTCCATGCAGAAGTCAATTCCTTCATCTAAAGATTGGAACTCGGGTAATTCGCCATTAACGGTACTGACTACTTTTTCGACAAAGGACACGGGTTAATTTGAAGATTTAAAGATGATTTGAATGGTTTAAACTTTTCGGATTCAAATTAGGACTTTTTGTAATTTTTCTCATACAGAATAATCCAATCCTGAACCGATATTTTACGGGCAAGTTCGGCAAGAAGTTCATATGGTATTTGTTCAGGTTTTTTGAAGCGGATACAGCTTTTTCCCATATCCAGTTTTCCTTTTACATGTTTTGAATATGCTTCCTGAAACCATTTAAGCAGCTCTGGATCAGCATAAATACCCATGTGATAAAGCGCTATATGACTTTTTTGAGAAGCCAGATTTATAAAAGGCAAGGGCAGTTTGGAATCGCAATGATAACCTGAAGGATAAATGCTAAGCGGCACCACATAACCAATCATGCCATAACTGATACATTCGTGAAAACCGTCCGATAGGTTTTCAACAAAAACTTTGCGTAGCTCCTGCATTGCATTTTTTCGGTCATCAGGTAGTTGTTCTATGTAATTATCAACTGTCATAGCAATAAGATTTTATCAAAATTAAGAAAAGCAGCTCAATATGAAGCAATTTTAAGCAATATTTTAGCACTAATTGTTGTATTATTGGTATATTTACTTGACAGTTTTAGATTGTACACTTTATTTCAAGTTTCGAAGCGATTTAATTTGCTAAATTTGTAAATAAATGGAATGTGATTCCAAATTAGCAGCTGCTGAATTAGTTTCACACAAATTTTCAATAAGTTTAATCCTATAAAAATGAATATTGTAAAATTTCTTTTTTTTGCCCTAGTTGTAATTCTCCTTCATTCCTGCAAAAAAGATAATTCCGACTGGTCATCTGAACAAGATAATGCCCTTGCCTCAGAACTTTTTCAGGATATTTACAAACAGCTGGACGAAGCAGCGCAATCGGAAGGTAGTCTGAAAAGTTGTGCAGTAGTTACAATATCAAGCATCGATACGGTTTTTCCAAAAGCTGTGACAATTGATTTCGGTAGCGGATGTGCAGGAAGCGACGGGCGTACCCGTTCCGGATCAATCAATGCTGTATTTTCGGGCAGATGGCGAAATGCCGGAACGGTTGTCAGTATCAGTACTAATAATTATTTTGTGAATGGCTATGCAGTTAGTGGAAATGTTACAATCACCAATAACGGGCGAAATGCTGCTCAAAATCTTTCCTATACTGTTGTTGTAAGCAATGGCACCATATCCGATGCAAACAATAACAGTCATCAATGGAGTGGAACTACTACCTATGAATGGGTGCAGGGCGAAAGTACTACGTTTTTTACTAATGGATTGACCGGTATTACAGATGATGTTTACCATATCACTGGAAGCTCTACAGGAACTAACAGAAATGGTCGTAACTACACAGCGACAATTACAGAAAGACTTGTTCGTGCGCTCAACTGTAAATGGATAACTGATGGGACAATAGAAATTACCCCAGACAATGCTGATAGCCGAACAATCAATTTTGGCGATGGGAATTGTGATGCAATTGTGACACTCAGTTTGAGAAACTGGTCAACAAATTTTGTGTTACCTTAACGCTGTAATTTCTAAAATAAAAAGGGCTGTTCGAAGAAGATAGCCATTTTGTTTGCTTGGTTCAAAGTTGCTTAAAGTATGTTACTTTTTTAGATAGCCGATTTGACTCAGTTTTATTCTTGTTGCTAATTTCTTAAATTCGGACCCAACCTACCAATGACAGTAATAATCTGACCTATTGTATTCGAAATTATCCAAATTGTACCAGTAGTTTGAAATGAAGTGCCGATTAAAGCTGATATTATTGCAGAAATAATTCCACCAATAATTATTCCGAGACCTATCCTTTTACAAATCACCTCCCAATTATCAATAATGTAATCTTTTAAACTTACGAATTTCATAGAAA
Organism: Saprospira sp.; assembly: GCA_044379045.1. Lineage (GTDB taxonomy): Bacteria > Bacteroidota > Bacteroidia > Chitinophagales > Saprospiraceae > Saprospira. The sequence goes on along the minus strand of JBIPOO010000161.1, from coordinate 266 downwards.
TAATCTTATTGTTTAAAATAAGTTCAAATTTTAAGGATCTCTCAATTTAGTTTAATCACAGCCAAGGTCTTAGAAAAAAATCAGTTTTGAACCTGATATAATTTAGTCAAATCATTTTTTTTTAATGAAATCTTTGCGGTTTTAATTTCTAATGGCATGACACTATTTATGAATATCCTTTGAAATAATGTCCTCCACAAAAGCCTGAGCAACACCTGTTGCAAAAGCAATCTCCTCCTTGCTTAGTTTACCAATTTTGATAAGCG
>JBIPOO010000160.1:0-8764 GCA_044379045.1 Saprospira sp. | reverse complement strand
ACCTGAAGGTTGTGGATACATAGCATTCAGGATTCAATGAATCAATTACTAATTGGCCGGAATATAAGCCTTCAAAAACCTCAGTTGTTTGTTTTTGAATGTCAGAATCAGGAAATTGGTCTATATCGTTACCAAAAACCACTCCGGGTGCTTCAAAATTGTCCACTATAATAAATTTTACATCGGGATTATAGCTGAATACAGGATAAAGCGTATCGATTTTTCCCTGCTCCATATTTACCAATTTTTCATAAGGATCAAAAAAAGGATAAATTGCCTTATTGCTTGATATGCCATTATTATCAATGCCTGCAAAAACCCTGACCCTTTGAATTGAAGCGGTATCGCTGATGATTGCCGGTAAAATTAGCGGAAAATTATTGGCTCCAATCAACTGTCCGTCCACACTTACCCAGGCATTGGTAAAACGATGACTAGTACTGCCTTCGACAAGTGTATCAAGGGGCTGAAAACTTATATTGGGTACCATTATATATCCCGGTATATCCGGATTTTTATCTTTGATACAGGAATTTAAAAACAGGAGCATGATAACTGCGCCCAACCAAGATATATATTTTATCATTTTTAAGATTTTGCGTGTTGATTTTTACGGTTTTTTTCAATTTCGGCCAATATATCATGGGCTAGTTCCAAAGCTACTACTCCGTCATAAAGAGGAACGCTTGTTTCCTTGTCTTGGATAATTGAATCGGCAAATAATTTTAATTCTGTTTTAATGGCATTTACAGGTTCACTTTCAGGAACTTCAAATTCTAGATATTTTTTTCCGCTGCTGGTTTCCAATTCCATGAGATTTTCATTACCCGCATCGTTCGAATCCAAAAGTCGGATAATTTCAGTTTTTTTATCCAAAAAATCCATACTAATGTAAGCATCGGGCTGAAAAAGCCTGAATTTTCTCATGGGTTTTATAGAAATTCTGCTTGCGGTGATGTTAGCAACTGTACCATTTTCAAACTCAATACGTGCATTTGCGATATCCTCTGTATCACTCAACACAGCTACTCCGTTTGCATAAATTTTATAAACCGGCGCATCAACCAGTTTTAATAAAATATCGAGGTCGTGAATCATAAGATCTAACACAACTGAAACATCTGTGCCGCGTGGATTAAAAACCGACATGCGATGTGCTTCGATAAATTTAGGTTGGATACTATGCCCGTTTAAGGAGGTAAAGGCCGGATTGAATCGTTCTACAAAACCAACCTGCCCTTTGATTTGCTTTTTATTTGCAGCATTCAGAATTTTATAAGCTTCTTGCGGTGTTGAACAGATAGGCTTTTCGATAAAGATATGTTTTCCCTTTTCTATGGCATTCATCGCCAGTGTAAAATGAAAATTTGTCGGCGCCACAATATCTACCGCATCGCAACTTTCCATTAGTTCTGCTTCGCTTTCAAAAGATTTTACCCCAAATTTTTCAACAGCTTCATCGGCATTATTTGAATTGGGATCGTAAAACCCTATAAATTCGAATACATCATGAAGCTCCAAAAGGCATTTAAGGTGAATTCTTCCAAGATGACCAACTCCGAAGAGTCCCATTTTTATTTTTTTTGACATTAGCGCATTGCGTTTCTGCAAAGATAATTGCTTTAGTCAAATCAAATATTGCTTTTTGGGGGATTTATATGTCCTTTTATTTAAAATTTGTTAAGTTTACTAAATTTATGTGCTATTTGAACCAAAATTGATTTGTCAATATTCAATGCTTTGTTAAATTTGCACAACCGATTACACAAAATTAACGCAAAAATGAGTCAGGATTTAGAATTTAATAAAAACGAAGATCATAATAAACTTTTGGTTTCCAAACTGAAACATATTTTAGAAAAGGTTTCAATGGGAGGCGGAAAAAGCAGAATTGAAAAATTACACGCACAAGGCAAGATGTCGGCCCGTGAACGCATCGCTGCACTGATTGATGAAAATTCACAGTTTCTCGAAATTGGTGCGCTGGCTGGCTACGAGATGTATGAAGAGCACGGTGGCTGTCCATCGGGTGGGGTAGTAGGCGGAATCGGATATGTGAGCGGCCGTCAGTGTGTTATTGTAGCAAATGATGCTACTGTTAAAGCGGGCGCATGGTTTCCAATAACTGGTAAGAAAAACCTGCGTTTTCAGGAAATTGCCATGGAAAATCGTTTGCCGATTATTTACCTGGTCGACTCAGCCGGTGTATATTTGCCTATGCAGGACGAGATTTTTCCCGATAAAGAACATTTTGGTAGAATTTTTAGGAACAATGCCATCATGTCATCGCAGGGAATCCCTCAAATTGCTGCAATCATGGGCAGTTGTGTGGCTGGGGGTGCTTATCTTCCAATTATGTCAGACGAGGCATTAATTGTTGAAGGAACCGGTTCGATTTTCCTTGCCGGACCATATTTGGTAAAAGCGGCAATAGGAGAGGTCGCCGATCAGGAAACATTGGGTGGTGCAACAACCCAATGCGAAATTTCGGGTGTAACCGATTATAAAATGCCAAACGACAAAGTCTGTCTTGAAACTATCCGAAAACTCATCGATAAATACGGTAAATTTGAGCAGGCAGGTTTCGACCGAGCTACACCGGCGCTTCCACTGAAATCTATGGAAGAAATTTATGGCCTGATGCCGCTCGATCTTTCCAAGACTTACAATACGATTGAAATTCTGGAGCGATTGGTCGATAATTCTGAACTGGTACAATACAAAGAGGGTTATGGTAAGACAATTATCTGTGCCTATGCCCGTATCGACGGTTGGGCAGTTGGTATTGTTGCCAATAACAGAGAGGTCGTAAAAACCAAAAAAGGAGAACTGCAATTTGGCGGAGTAATTTATTCCGATTCAGCCGATAAGGCCTCGAGATTTATCATGAACTGCAATCAGAAAAAAATTCCGCTGGTATTTATGCACGATGTTACAGGTTTCATGGTCGGCACAAGATCTGAACATGGTGGAATTATTAAGGATGGTGCTAAAATGGTTGCTGCTGTTTCGAATTCAACAGTTCCAAAATTTTCTATAGTCATGGCCAATTCAAATGGCGCAGGTAATTATGCCATGTGCGGAAAAGCCTACGATCCCAGATTGATTGTTGCCTGGCCAGCCGCAAAAATTGCCGTAATGGGAGGAGCGCAGGCTGCCAAAGTGTTATTGCAGATTGAAAAAGCTTCGGCACAGGCAAAAGGGCAGGAGATGAACCCAGATGATGAAGCCAAATTGTTGAAAGACATCACCGAGCGTTATGAGAAACAAACAAGCTCATATTATGCAGCTGCCCGCCTTTGGGTCGATGCTATTATTGATCCGCTCGAGACAAGAAAGGTGATTTCAATGGGAATTGAGGCTGCCAATAATGCACCCGTGGCAAAATTCAATCCTGGTATCATTCAAACCTAAATAATCTTAAGAAAAAATCCGAATTATATTTTACCTAAATCAAACATTATGAATCAGGAAGTCAGCCATAAATCAAATTCTTTCATCAAAAATATATTTTTGAATGACAGAATAATATTGATGCTTATAAGTATCAATGCAATTATCATCTTCTTTCAGGGTTTTAAAGCCGATACTTACGATCAGGTGCTTGCCTATGTTGACGATGCCCTTACTTTTCTTTTCATCATAGAAATGATTGTAAAAACTTCGCACTATGGCTGGAAAGAATATTTGCGATCGGGTTGGAACAAATTTGATGTAGTACTAATTTTACTATCAATACCTTCGCTGGTAGCACATTTAGTACCACATATTGAACAGTACGTTAATGTAAGTTACCTTTTGGTTTTCAGGGTGTTCCGTGTCTTTAAGTTCTTCCGATTTGTCCAGTTCTTTCCGCAGGTTGAACATATTTTCAGATCTGCACAACAGGCATTAAGTGCATCATTTATGGTTTTGGTAGGCTTCTTTGTGGTCATTTTTATTATGGCCATATTATCTACCTTTTTCTTTCAGAATGCAGCTCCGAATCTCTTTGGTGACCCCTTAACTTCTTACTACTCTACATTTCAAGTGTTTACTGTCGAAGGTTGGAATGCTATTCCAGATGCTCTTGTCAAGGAAGCTGCAGCAAATGGGAAACCTTTCGCTGATATAGCCATATTTTTTATCAGGATGTATTTTATTGGATTGTTTATTGTAGGTGGTATATTCGGTTTGTCCATCGTTAATTCAATTTTTGTCGATGCCATGATCAGCGACCACGATGAAACCGAAAAACAATTTGAAGATGTTGAAAAAAAATTAGTCTCAATGGAGGAGAAAATGGATAAGATGCTCAATATTATAGAGAAAAATGGCTTAGGTGACCAACTGAATAATGACAAATTATAAACAAAATACAGATATAAACAGCGTCAAAGATTTAAATTGCTTTGACGCTTTTTTTTGAGTAATCAATAGTTTTTTATGAATATTAAAGACTCGGAACTAATACTAAATGCCGACGGCTCTATTTACCACCTGCATCTGCATCCCGAACAGATAGCCGACACCATTATTACTGTTGGAGATCCAGATAGAGTAGAAAAAGTTTCAAAATATTTTGACCGTATTGAACATAAGGTTCATAAAAGAGAATTTTTCACGCATACAGGTTATATTGGCAATAAAAGATTGAGTGTCATCTCAACTGGAATTGGCACAGATAATATTGATATTGTGCTGAATGAACTGGATGCGCTGGTGAATGTCGATTTTGCAAGCAGATTGGTAAAAGAACAGTTACAGCAACTCAATCTTATCAGAATCGGCACCTCAGGTACCATGCGTCAGGAGATTCCTGTCGACAGCTTTTTGGTTTCGCACTATGGAATTGGAATGGATGGACTGCTAAATTTTTACGAAAGGTCATTGAATGCTAATGAAGAAAAGCTGAATCATTTAATATCTGTATGTCTTCATGAAAAAATAGCAAATATTGGCATTCGTCCAACTGTTGCGCAAGCTTCGCCTGAACTTGTATCGATTTTTTCCGGAAATGGATGGTATAATGGCATAACGGTAACTGCAACGGGTTTTTATGCTCCGCAAAATCGAACCATCAGGGCAAAATCGGCAGTTTCCGGTATTTTTGAACTTTTCGATTCTGTTGAATTTGATAGCCTTAAAGTAACAAATCTAGAAATGGAAACTGCTGGTATTTTCGGTCTCGCCAAAATTCTGGGCCATAGGGCAGTTTCACTCAATGCTATTTTGGCAAACAGAAGAAATGGCAGCTTTAGCTTAGATCCAGAAAGGATTGTAGATGAGCTGATCAGAAAATCCCTTGAAATTTTAGTAAGTAGTCCACTTTAGCCCCCCACTTCTTAAATTGAGCTGGCATCAAATCCCCTTTGTTCGCTTACTGATTCCTTTAATTAGCGGAATTATAACTTGTAGTTTACTGCCAAACTATACTTTGTCGATAGTTTTGTGCTTTTTTTTATTGTGCGGTTTTGTTCTAATGTTATTTTGGGCATTTTTAAAAAGACTCAGTTTCAGAGCACTAAATGGCGGAGCAGCCTTGCTCTTGCTTAACCTTTTTTCTTTAGGTTATGTGTTATGTTTTTTTAATGATTCCAGAAATTATCAAACACATTTTCAAAATTTTTTAGCCGATGAAAATATCATCAGCGCAAAAATTGCAGCTGAGCCGATATTAAAATCGAAAACAATCAGTGTAATTTTGGAGGTTGAATCCATTGCAGATTCAGTTGGAAATTTTAGAAAATGCAGTGGACGTTTACAGGCCAATTTTGAATTGGACAGCAGCAGTATTTATTACAAATATGGCGATCTAATTCTTCTAAATTCAAAAATTGTTAAAATAAGCGGGCCTGAAAATCCTAATGCATTCAACCCGGCCGCCTATTTTGCCTTGAGCGATGTCTATCATCAGACCTATGTAAGAAGTAAAAATACAAAACGGATCGGACAGCATAAGGGTAATATTGCCTATCAATTACTAATCGATTGGCGTAAATACCTCAGCAGCGTATTTGAAAGACATTTATCGGGAAGTCCCAATGAAAAGGCAGTCGCTTCAGCCCTGGTTTTGGGTGTCAGATCCGAATTTTCTTCTGACCTGAAAAATGCCTATGCCGATACAGGGGCAACACATGTTCTTTCTGTCTCAGGGCTTCACGTAGGCTTGGTTGCAGGGCTTTTGGGATGGTTAATCAAAAGGATTAAACGTAAAAAAATGGACCGATTTTCACAAAGGGAAATTGCCATACTACTTGCTTTTATCTGGTTTTATGTTTTGCTCACAGGTGCATCTGCCTCTGTTTTACGCTCGGGGCTGATGTTCAGTTTTGTAATACTTGCCACCTTGGTACGCCGAAAAATTTCAGTTTACAATTCTTTGGCATCATCGGCCTTTGCCTTGCTTTGTCTGGAACCTAAGTTTTTGTATGATATCGGTTTTCAGTTATCTTATCTTGCGCTTTTCGGAATAGTATTTTTTCATCCTTACATTTACAAACTATTATTTTTTAAAAACAAGTTTGCCGACTGGGCCTGGAATCTAACGGCTGTCGGTTTTGCTGCCCAACTAGCTACATTACCGCTTGGGCTATATTATTTTCATCAGTTTCCGACTTATTTCTGGCTTTCGGGTCTTGCAGTCATTCCTTTATCAACAGTCGCGCTTTATTCGGGAATTGCACTGCTCGTCTGCGATTGGATACCGGTTTTGGGTTATCTTGCAGGTTGGCTCACCTACTGTTCAATAGCTATAATGAATGCCTGCATTTTTGCAATTCAAAGCCTGCCATTTGCTGTTATTTCAGGCTTTTGGCTTGGCCTTTCAGAAATGCTATTGCTTTACACAGCTATTTTTGCAATGGCCGTTGGCCTCATCTATTCAAAAAGAAGCTTTAAATTCCTTTCAATAGCCACTGTGTTATTATTTAGTTCTCTTCAGTTCTTCAGGATCTTCAGTTCTGCTAATCAGGATAGTATTTATGTGTACAAAGTAAATAAATCAAGCCTGATTGAATTTTACAGCGGACATCGGGTTTATTGTCTCAAAGATAACAGTCTGGCCAAAAGTAAAATTGATTTTTTGGTAGAAAACAACCGCATAGCACAAAGAGCATTTTTTTACAAAGAATTTGAGCTGCGCGATAACATCAGTTTAGCTGATTTATATCTCAATAGCTATGGTGTCGGAAAATTTAAAAATACAAGTTTTGCCATTCCATCGAAATCGTTGCTGGAACATGCCGAAAATCGTACAAATCCTTACAAGGTAGATTTTCTTATTATTTGTGCCAATCCAAAACTGAATGATCTAGAAAAGCTAGAAAATCTTTTCGATTACCGTTGTCTGGTTTTCGATGCATCGAACAGCAGATACAGGATAAATAATTGGCTTCGTCAGTGTAAAGAACGCTCAATACCCTTTATAGACTGTTCTTCCGGCGGCAAAGAGCTATATACATTTTTGAAAATTGAAGGAATTAAATCAATCAGTCGTTAATTATTGCGAAATTTATTAAATTTGCAGCCGAAAAAGGAATTGTTTGTATTTCATTTATATTTATAAGTTATGCTAAAGAAAAAAGAGGAAAAAAAGAACCGTGACCCTAAAGTGGTCGATCTGGTTGAAAAAATCAAAGATGCATTTGCAAAAGACAATGGTTTTAGCAAAAATGTGGTTAGTGCTATGCAGGAGCTTCGTAGCCTGTTTATTGAACAGGAGCAGCCTACTTTGGTCAAATCAATCAGACTAGTGTATGAATATGCCGAAGCTTTTGATAACTTTAGCATCGATGCATGGGAAGAGGAAGGTGGTCTCGGAAGTTTCGATTATTACTTGGGTCTGCTCGAAAACTCAAACAATAAGTATAATAAAGAAGAAATTAAGGCCCTCAATAATTATCTAAAAGCACGTCTGGCCGGTGAAGATGCCGAATTTTTACGTCCGGAAGATGATGAAGAGGCTTAAATCATTTTAAACTAAGTAATGCTACAATCTGGCCTGGCTTTTTTTCTGTCGATGGTACTCACCTTTATACTTGGTGGAATAATAGGACTCTTATTGCGACTATTATTGGCGTTGCTTTTTTTGCCACTCATTGCTACCTTTGCCAAAAACAAAAGTGCTAACACCATTATAAGTGGTGGCCCCTGGATATTGACCATTGAATTTATTGCCAATATATTTTATGGTTGGTTTGCATGCTATATAGGTGTATGGCTTTTTAGGGTAATGAACGTAAGTATCGATTTGTTTTATCCACTAATGGTCATTTGCAGTTTTCTTTGGTTCGATTTAAGCAGAATACAAAAAGAACAAAAAAGAATTAAGTCGCTCGAAACTTCCGGCCTAAATGAACAGCTGCCTTATGAATTAATGAATCAGGATATGAACAAGCTTCGGGTGGCCAATTTTTTAAGCAACCATCTAAATTCAAGATATACAGCCCTTTTTGGCAAGATAGCCGGAGCAATTATAGGCGGCTATAATTTAATCTACAGCATAAATTGACACCTAAAACATTAGTTATCAATAATTTATAAAAAAATATTGTAAAATGTTTTTTTTATAAATTTAAAGTCTATAATTTTGTAGCGCTATAAACAGAAATAGTTCATTGATCTTAGAAAAAAGATTATCAAAAAAAAATCTTAAAAAAAAGTTAAAAATATTTTCTAAAATTTTGAGTTTGGCATTATCTTTGCAACAGTTATTAAAAACGATAACATTTTGTTTTTAAGAAAATGTTAAAGCAAGTTTTAGCTAATAGAAAATTAACTTTTT
>JBIPOO010000159.1:0-8796 GCA_044379045.1 Saprospira sp. | reverse complement strand
CTCTGAGCAAATCGATGGTAGCGCTGGCCTCGGTTCTGGAATTGACATAGGGATGAAAACCTGTTGAGACGCCCATGCCCAGATAATCGGGCATTGTAGCAATGGCGCCTTTGGCAGAGCAGGCAATTAGCCCCACTTTAAATTCATCTCCGGCTCTATTGGAGGGGACGGCAGTTTTTACAGTTTGTGTGCCATGCTGATAACTGAAAATCGGCATCGGGCAGCTAACGCCTGCTGGTACAGCTATTGCGCCGCTTGCCAAAGTAGTACCTGTGCCCTGTGCATTGGTCGTATTATAGGTTACTCTGTAATAATCTACCTCGAAAGTTGGTGTGAGGAAAGTAGAAATTCCTGTGGCCCCCAAGATGCTGTTAATTTCGGCGAGGCTGTATTGATGAATCAGTTCGTAGCTTACTGCATAGTTTTGTGAAAATGCAACATTGGAACAGATTAGGGCGATGGCTGATAATATCCTTTTCATATCTAGTTTTGGTTTTATTTTACAGGATTGCCAAAAATAAGAATTTTAAATTATTGTAGACAAAATTAATAATATATTATTTCGAAAAATTTCTTAAAAATATTTATTTTGAAATTACAATATAGAATGTCACTATTTCGTATCTTTGCATTAAGAAAAAATCTTTAACTAACCCTACAACCAGCGGCAACTTTATGAAAATGATCATCTCAATGCTACTGTTGTGTTTAACTAGTTTCCCTATGGCAGATAAATCCGAAAAATTAGAGGCCCAGCTGGGCAGCATTCAGCAACAACTGCTGAAATGGAATGTAGAACACAATGATTTTCAAAAATGGGATCTTGATAACAATGGCATTTTAGATGATGCAGAAAAGGCAGCGCTGAATAGACGAAAAGCAGAATTAGCTCAAATCCTGAAGAGATTGGAGAACATTGCAAAATTGAAAGGATTGAATCTGCCAGTAGGCAAAGCTGTAGATGGACTTAAGGATTCAATTAAAAACAACTTTGAAGAAAGAACCAATTCTGAAGAATTTAACATACCAAAGTCAAAATTTGGTTCTGAAATGAAAGCTTGGATTGGCGCTCTTAGGGATAACATTTCTTTGCTGAAAGAAGACTTAACTCCTCTAAAAGCTGACCTATTGGTTTTAGAAATTCGAAATTCATTTGCCCAAGATCCTGTCAACCTGTTTTTGGCTGAACTTATTACAAAAAACATTAGGGGAAATACAAGGGGAGAAATCTCAGCTTCTGTATTTACCGGTTTAAATGAAATGTATGATGATAATTTTTGGGAGATAAAATTTTCAACAGAAAAATCATGGAGGAGTGCCTATAAAAAAGATAAAAGCATGATCGATCAGCTTCCAAAAGTTGAAAACACTGTTGCCTTTTTTAAATCTAAAAGTTTTGAAGACAAGACTGACCCTAATCATCCGGATATGATAGTTTTTTACCAGTGGTGTTCAAAACTAACAGGTCAGTTGAAGCTTTACAGGGGAGATACTCCTCAATGGTTGAATACAAATGCAACAAATCTTGCTGATTATTTAAAAAGGCATTTCGCTTTTGCTCCGCTTTTGGGTGATGTTTTTGTCAAAAATATAAGTGGAGAAAAGCTGCCCTCTGTTGCTGTTTATGACAGGATATATTTAAATATGAAAGAGATTGAAAAAATGAATCTGAATGAACTGGCTTTAGGTTCTGATAAATTTAAATTTCTGCCCGAAGATACCGTAATAATTAATGATATAAAACGCTGTGAACTACCAGCAGAAAATCCTGTAATGGAACCCGATCCCAAAAAATATAAACCTTAATGAAACAAGCAACCTCAGTCTTAAGAAGCTTTTAAATTTTATAAAATCTAATTATTTACCAAACAACAATGCAGCTTCATACATGAAAAAACTTATTTTCCTGCTAATGTTGTGCTTATTCAGTGCATTTAGGTCAGATAAATCCGAAAAATTAGAGGCCCAGCTGGGCAGCATTCAGCAACAACTGCTGAAATGGAATGTAGAACTCAATGATTTTCAAAAATGGGATCTTGATAACAATGGCATTTTAGATGATGCAGAAAAAGCAGCGCTGAATAGCCGAAAAGCAGAATTAGCTCAAATCCTGAAGAGATTGGAGAACATTGCAAAATTGAAAGGATTTAATCTGCCAGTAGTTACACTTGAAGGGAAAGACTCAAATACAGCTATTCCTAAAAAGGGATTTGCAGAAACTGTTGAAGAAATAATTGCTGATTATAAAGAAGCCATTCTAGAATTAAAGAATGACGAATCAATTTCAATTATAAAAATTCAGATTGATTACAATTGGGAATCAAAGTTCATTTTCTCAACACACAATGATCAGATTATAACCGATTTAAAGGCTGATTTCTTAAAGGTTTTAAACAAGTCAGGCGCTAAAACACTGGGAGAACTTGCCGACTTATTGATAGAAATGCTGGGCACATACAACAAAGATTATATTGCAAAGTATTACGGCAAGGACTATAAAGGTAAGGCAATTACAGCCGAAATCATCAAAGGTATGTTTCCGGATGCTGCCAAACTGAAAAAAGCGATTGAGTCAGGTATTGACAAAACAGACCCTAATCATCCGGATATGATAGTTTTTTACCAGTGGTGTTCAAAACTAACAAGTCAGTTGAAGCTTAACAGGGGAGATACTCCTCAATGGTTGTATACAAATGCAACAAATCTTGCTGATTATTTAAAAAGGCATTTCGCTTTTGCCCCGCTTTTGGGTGATGTTTTTGTCAAAAATATAAGTGGAGAAAAGCTGCCCTCTGTTGCTGTTTATGACAGGATATATTTAAATATGAAAGAGATTGAAAAAATGAATCTGAATGAACTGGCTTTAGGTTCTGATAAATTTGAATTTCTGCCCGAAGATACCGTAATAATTAATGATATAAAACGCTGTGAACTACCAGCAGAAAATCCTGTAATGGAACCCGATCCCAAAACATATAAACCTTAATGAAACAGAGCTGATTATTCTATCAATGTCGAAACTTCAAATGTTAAGCTAGGTATGCAAAACGGGGCTTTTACCCCTGAGGAATTAATTTTAAGTAATAGTATTTCTAATAAAATCGTGATTGAGAGACCGGGAAAAGTAGAATGAGGAAAATCTGGCTGAGGAATTACAACCTAAGCCGTTTTCAGAAGCAGATTGTCGATGTTTTAAATACCAAAGTAAAAATTCATAGCAATTCCTAAAAGCGTTGGTCCAAAATTTTTTGACCGACGCTTTTTCTGTTTAAAACCAGCTTTTTTAAAAAATTCTTTTCCACTGCGACATAGCTTGGCGTGATTGGCCAATACCTTTGTTAGGCAGTTCAAGGGAAGACAAAAAAATATTTTTAAAAAAAATTTGTTTTTGGGAACTGTTGATCAAAATGCTTAGTTTAATCAACCTGAAGCTTAGCATCAGGTACAATCCAAAACTACATGACAGCAACAGAAAAAAAAGTAAATGCTATTCTGCAGGAACATCAAGCACTAAAAGAGGCTATTCAGTCGTCTGAAAATCAAAGCTTTTACTTCCGAATGGCACTTGAATCAAAGAAAAAAAAAGCAACAGCGCTGCAAAAAACATACTCAAAAATTAGCAGCGATTTCAACAAACAAAGCATTGAACAATTAAAAGCTGAACTTGCCCTTAAACAAATTGAAAAGGAGGAATTAAACAGTTCCCCAAAAGGAAAAGGCTTTGTGGGTGCAGTCCGCCGAAAATCAGTCGGGGATGCAATAAATTACCTCAGAGACCTTATCAGGATGAAAGAAAATAATTTTGAATTTCTGTTCATCCAAAATCTGTAACCTTTAGGAATTGAAGCATTGTTAAAAGAAAATCTTTGCACATTTTATTTGCTGTTTTAAAAAACGGCACTGCATTTTATACGCTGTCTTAAAACCATCAAAATCACTTATATGGAAATCAACATCAAACAAATGATGCTCGAAAGCATCAGCACGATTTATGATGAGGCAAAAGGTTGCCGTCTTCAACAGAGCGCTTTCGACAAGATGGACAAAGAACTTGCCGTTGTTTCCGATTATTTCGGAACTTCCAGGATTCAGTCTTTCTTTAGCGCTGTCATTTTTGCCATGAATTATGGCGGCAGTTTTGTCGATATGAATGATTTTGTACATTACCTCGACTGTAATCCCATGAAAATGTTGGAACATAAGTCGGAATTGGATGAGCTTTGCAGCAAAGGCATCCTCGAAAAAGCTAAAATGAGGCATCACCGTATGCACCTCGAGGGTAGCAACGAGCAATACATTGTTAATAAAAAAATTACCGAAGCGATTTTACAAAATCGCCCTTTTCCTGCCTTAACAAAAAATGAAATAAAAGACATTATTGAGCTGCTCGAGGAAATGTCGAATTTCTGGAACCGCCGCAATGAAGACGAAATGGCGTCACACGAAATGTACAGCGAAATTGCAGTACTCATGAAAGACTATGATCATTTTCCGCTCATAAACGCCATCAATGAGTTGAAAATAGATGCAAAGGAGCAATGCCTTTTGCTCAACCTCATTTGGAAATCGGTCTGTGGCCGCGAAAGCAGCGAACTGAGTCCTATGGTTGAACTGCTTTTTGAAAGTCAATCGAGAAAATTTACTTTTTTGCAGGAATTCATCAATGGGGAGAACGAACTGTTAAAAATGGGTCTGATTGAAATGGCTGAGTCTAATTTTTTCAGCGATACCGAAATAAAACTTGCCCCTAAGGGTTCCGAAATGCTGAACGCTGCAGGCTTAAAGCTTTTTAACAATAAAAAAAGAAGAGATAACTTTATTGTTTCGGATGACATCAGAGAAAAGGTACTGATTTTCAACGAGGGAGAAATGAAACAGCTGGAACTGCTTCGCGGGCTGCTCATGGAAGAACGCATGAAAGACACAGTTGCTCGTCTGGAATCGAAAGGCTTGCCAAAAGGCATCAATGTGCTGCTCTTTGGTGCTCCCGGAACAGGTAAAACCGAGTCGGTAATGCAGTTGGCAAAGGCCAGCGGAAGAGATATTATGAAAGTGGATATCAGCCAGTCGAAATCGATGTGGTTTGGTGAAAGTGAAAAAATTATTAAGCGCATTTTTACCGATTACAAGGCCTTGCTCAGAGATTCCAAGCGTACACCCATTCTGTTCTTTAATGAGGCCGATGCCATTATTTCGAAACGCAGAAACATTGGTGCATCCTCTGTTTCACAGACCGAAAATGCCATACAGAACATCATACTGGAAGAACTCGAGAACTTTGAAGGCATTATGATTGCCACCACCAACCTGGCCAATAACATGGACACAGCCTTCGAACGCCGTTTCCTCTTCAAAGTTGAATTTAAAAAGCCAGAAACTGAAACAAAGGCCAGAATCTGGATGGACAAACTGCCTGTACTGGGTAGCGAAGATGCCTTAGTTTTAGCAGAAAACTTTGATTTTTCAGGCGGGCAGATTGAAAATGTTGTGAGAAAGAAAGAAATTCACGAAATTTTGAATGGAGAACTTGTTGATTTTTCATTAATTCGTGAATTTTGTGAAGAAGAGCTCCTGGTTAAACAAAGTAAAATTGGGTTTTAATATTCATACTACTTACATTGAATCAGCTTTGAACTTCTCATCTGCTGTTTCATCATGCTAACAACTAGACTATGTCAAAAAGAGAATCGATCGCCCGTTATACACTCATTATCAAAAAACTGAGAAAAAAACCGGCAACCTTCCGCGAGATATCCGAATACCTGCAGTTCGAATCCGAGCTGCAGGATTATAATTTTAATGTCTCGATGCGTACTTTTCAGCGCGATATCGAGGACATACGCTCATTATACAACATCGATATACGCTACGATTTTTCACGTAGGGTTTATTTTATCGATTCGGAATATAAGGAGGAAATCAACGAGCGTATCTTCGAAGCTTTTGATACCTTTAATCTGATGAAATTCGAAGACCGGAAAACAGATTTTCTCATCTTCGAAAACAGGGGCCCCAAAGGAACCGAGCATATGTTCATGCTCATGCATGCCATCAAAAACAGTCTGAAACTAAGTTTTATTTACAGCAAGTTTTCTGAGGAGGACGACATAAGCCGTCGTACTGTTGAGCCCTATGCGCTCAAAGAGTTTAAAAACCGCTGGTATCTGCTTGCAAAAGACGAGGATGGCACCTATAAAACCTTCGGACTTGACCGAATGCAAGACCCAGTTGTTGGAACTGATAAATTCAGCAGTGACCGAAGTTTTAGCATAAAAAATCATTTTATGCATTGCTTTGGCATTATATCGCCACTGGATAAAAGCCCGGAGGAGATTATTCTTTCATTCAATCCGGCTTATGGCAATTATGTAAAAACGCTGCCTTTGCACCCCTCTCAGAAAATTATTCTTGAGAATAAAAACGAATTGAGGGTAAGTCTTTATTTATTTATTACACCCGATTTTATTACCGAGCTATTATCGCATGGCAGCAGGGTGAAGGTAATCAGCCCTCAAAGTCTGGTGGATGAAATGAAAAACAGGCTTATTGATAGTATAAATCTTTACAAATAATTAGATTATGCTTATGATTCGGTCGCCTTGGCTACACAGGGTATACTCAAAATATTAAAACAATAAAAGTGTTATGAATAAAAAAGAAGCGATACGAATCTTTGAAGACAAACAGCTGCGTACCGTTTGGGATGCCTAACAAGAGAAATGGGATATTTCAATTGTCGATGCCATAGAAATTTTGTTTTGCTAGTTAAGTAATTGATATGAAAACAAATAGAAAAATAATTTTGAAAAAGTTTATAGAAATCAAAAATAGTTGTACATTTGCATTAACAGTACCCGTTCAGCATACCGTAAGATCTGCTAGCGGGTCATTCTTTTTTTATAGCTATGGCAAATAAAGTTCCGCACTCCATAGCAGACCAAGTTGCCTTGCTCAAACAGCGAGGAATGCTCTTCAAAGATGAGCCATCTGCACACCATTTTTTAGAAAATATTAGTTACTACCGTCTCAAAGGTTATTGGTGGGATATGCAAGCAGACTATACGCTGCATACATTAAAACCCAACACCTACTTTGAAGATATTATAGACCGCTATACTTTTGACAGGCACTTGCGTTTGATTCTGTTTGATGCCATAGAACGCATTGAAATTGCCCTACGCACAAAAATGATTTACCATCTTTCATTGTCGTATGGTGGTTTATGGTATTTGAACCCAAATCTATTTGAAACGACTTCACTACCATCAGACCCAAACATAACTATTTATCAAAACACCATTCTTGAACTCAAAAAGGAAATTTTCAGAAGTCAGGAAATTTTCATCAAAGACCAAAGACGAAGATATCCCAACCAAGATGCAGATGCTTGGAAGATAATGGAAGTTGCTTCTATGGGAACTTTGTCGAAACTATATAAGAATTTAAAACACCAGCTACCCGAAAAGGCAACTATAGCTAACGAAATGGGATTGAACCTCCACAGCGAATTATCAAGTTGGTTAGAAGCAATTACTTATGTTAGAAATATCATTGCTCATCATTCCAGACTTTGGAGCAGAAATATGGTCAAAGTTCCTATATCCAATTTGAATAACCCTCTTTCTATTTGGCTCGACAAACCCTTATCCCCTGTTCAAACTAAGAAACCATTTTTAATCATTAGTGCAATGGTATACTTGTGCAATGAAGTAACTCCTAATCATCAAATTAAAAGTAAAATTTTAGCTCTATTTTCTAATAATCCTAACATTCCAATCTATAAATTGGGGTTTTTGAATAATTGGCAAAACCAAGGACTATGGAAATAACCACTGGCTATAACAGGCGTTTGGCTCAATGGCGGGTGTCGTGGTTAATTGAACATTCTACCTCGCATCAACTTTTGTGGTGTATTGACAGTTTTGTGCTCCGAATTGAAAATCCACGAAGTGAAATCCGCCACTTCGCCAAGCGCCAAACCGTTAACGCTCAGTGTAAAACCAAGAATATCAAAACGGCATTAGAAAAAGAGTAAATTTGTAACAAATAAACTACTATTAATCAGAAGTGACATCAGAATCGCAAAACATTGAATTTAAAGTATCCTTGGAGAGACGAATACCTGAAATGGATATGCGGCTTTGCTAATGCCAATTGTGGTGGTATTTTTATAGGAAAAGATGATAAAGGCAATGTAGTTGGTGTAACAGATGCAATGAGATTATTGGAAGAAATACCCAATAAAGTGAGAGATGTTTTAGGAATTTTAACAGATGTGAATTTGCATACCACAGCCAAATAGTAAATATCAAACATTAAACGACTGTTCTCGAAATACCGCCAGTAAAGACCTGACAGAATTGGTTGACAAAGACCTGCTAAAATAAAGCGGGCAAAAGGGTGCTGAGGCATTTTATACATTGAAATGAGGGACAAGACAGACATAAATCAATTACACATTAATTGCACAAATTGCACAAATTGCACAAAATCAACTGCTACTATAGATTTAATTGAGCTTGTTGAAAAATTCAAGTTATTGGCAAGAAGTGGAGAAGTTGGTGCAGGAACAACTTATTTTTTGATTGGCTTATAATTGGCTAAAAACTAATGAGAATAACGGGTTTCAAGCTTTTTTAGCCTACTTTTTGTCCATTACCCCAATTAAACGAAAGCATGGAACTAAATAACCCCCTTCTCGCCTACCTTACTCCATCAAACTAAACATGCCACTATAGATTATTTTATGATTGGATTTCAATGCATAAAAATAATTGCCGGAAGGCAGACCTCCGC
>JBIPOO010000158.1:0-8847 GCA_044379045.1 Saprospira sp. | reverse complement strand
TATCCTTGCAGAAAGTTTCTGCTTATTTGATGATTCAAAGATAACAAAAAGGAATCCGTATCACCAAAATTTTTTTACACTTTTTTGATTAGTTTTGAAAAATTTTAACGTTTCTATTGATAAAAATATTAACCTAAAATTCATATACAACTCAAAAATATCATAAAGTATTGATATTCAATATATATTTAGATATAACTATTTTGTTTACATTTTATCAACTTTTGTCACCATGAAAATAATTTGCATCGGAAGAAATTATGCCGCACATGCTGCTGAACTAAATAATCCAATTCCCGAAACTCCGCTGCTTTTTCTGAAACCAGATACAGCTGTTTTGAAAGATTCAAAACCATTTTATCATCCCGATTTTTCGAAGGATATTCATCACGAAATTGAAATCGTACTCAAAATATCGAAAAACGGAAAAAGCATTGCGCCTGAATTTGCGCATAAATATTACGAAATGGCAACATTGGGCATTGATTTCACTGCAAGAGATCTTCAAGCTGATCTAAAGAGCAAGGGACATCCTTGGGAAATCTCCAAAGCTTTTGATAACTCGGCGGTTTTAGGCGAATTTGTATCATTCTCATCATTAAAATCGGCAGATGGACAGATCGATTTCAGACTTCTGAATAATGGAATAACTGTTCAACATGGAAACAGCTCGCAGATGCTAACCGGCTTCGATGCGCTCATAAGCTACGCGTCCCGATTCTTTACCCTGCAGGCCGGAGATCTTATTTTTACAGGCACTCCCGCGGGCGTTGCTCAGGTAAAAATCAACGATATCCTGGAGGGATTTGTGGGCGATAAAAAACTGCTGCACTGCGAAATTCGTTAGACTGAAATAACATTTGAATACAGGAACATACATTTATGAGCTGTTTTATGAAAAGTATCAGTCGCGAAACGCTGGAGCAGTGGAAAACAAATCAAGCAAAATTCCAGCTTATCGATGTCAGAACTCCCGAAGAACATTACACCAATAATATAGGTGGCAAATTAATGCCGCTCGATGAACTGATAAGACGTAGCAATGAAATCAAAAAGGATATTCCGGTGGTTTTTTACTGTCGCAAAGGTATTCGCAGCCAGATAGCCATACAGCGGCTGCTGGAAATTTTTCCGGATGGCGATTTTTATAATTTGAGCGGAGGAATAGGCTGAACCTGAGAATATCGCATGCATTAAAGCGTTAAGATTTTGTTCATAAAGTTAAATGCGTTAACTGCGCTGAAAGGTATTAGCTATTATTGCGAATCAAGGGTTGAAATTTATTAATTTCCTTGAATTACATCATTTTAAAATGTTGATAATATGATATTTAACTTTATTCAACTTATTGAAAACAGGTCACCCTTACAGGGCTTAAAAACTGCTTTTGCCTCTTTTTTCTAAGAACAAATTGCTCCGATGGAGCAAAAATGGCTCCATTAGGAGTCGAATGTTCTTAGAAAAAATTAGATTTAATTAGAAAAAAGCCCCGTAGGGGTTACATGTAGTTGTTTTACAGCATTTTACAATAAATGTTATATAGCTTTCAACCCTTGATTCGCATTATTATTAAAGTAGAGGAAGTTAAAGCTATAGCGAAATTGTTTTCACAGCAGTACTCCAATGAAATAGTCGTACACAACATACATGCCCGACAGAAATACTGGAAACCATCATTAATCCCAGCGGATTCAGGGTCTTCATAGAGGAGGGTTATTGGAAGCGTTTTATTTTGGATAAGATATTGCGCTCTGCAGGATTTACTTCTATCGAAATCAATACAAGTAGGAAATTAAAAAAATAAGCATTGAGCCTTTTTTGGTCAATCTTCAGAACAAAAAAATTGCTGCCAGGACTATCCGAGCAGCATTTTTTATTAGGTATCAGCTTTTGCCCTAAGCAACTTCACAATAACCGTAATCTGAAGGATAAAACCCGGGAAAAGCAGCACAAGAAATAAGAGGGCTATGATGGGATTTGCCAAAAGAAAGAGCAACAACAGTAAGAGCAGGCGACTAAACATAAAGGTAATGACAGTGCCGGCAAGCGATTGATTTTCATCTGCTGTTCTTTGGTTGAGCCTTTTAAGCATGAGAAATTGTGCCATAAATGCAGTAATTGAGCTCATCGCCCACAAAAAAACCGGCAAAAAAATGATAGCAAAAAGAAAGACCGGTTGAAAAAGTAAGGATATTAAAATTACGCCAACTGCAGCCGAAAGATAGATTGCCGCCAACATAAGGTAACGTTCGGTTCCTTTTTCAAGTTTGGGACTTTTCTTTGTGTTAAGTTCCTTTCGAAAAACTGTAGGATGTTTTGCGCTCAGTGCCCTGTCTGCATAACGGACAGAGGCAGGCGAATTGAAGGCCAGGCACAAAAACATCAGTATCATTAGGTATCTCATAATGGCAAAGATACTTTTTTTAGCGCGATCCTTTAAAAAACTACTTTAAATTTTGATGCTTCGGTTTATGCAATTATTTTTGAATGTATAAACCAATCCCCCATGCTGAAAGATTTTCTATACCACAACAGTACAGAGCGAAAAGCTTCGATGCTGCTTATGCTTCTGGTATTTGTGCTGATAGCGCTTTGTTGGTGCATACCCTATTTGGTTCCCACACCAAAATACGATTACAGCCAATTCAAAAAAGAAGCTGCAGCTTTTGCAGAGGGGCTGCATGAAGCTGAAAAAAGTGATGATGCCGGCAACTCTGAATATGGATACAGCACTAAAAAGTATCCCAAAAAAGAAAAAAAATCAGACAATCAGCGCGAAATTAATCCCTTTCCATTCGATCCGAACAATGCCGATCAAAACACATTAATGGAGTTGGGACTATCTGAAAAAACTGTAAAAGGCATTCTTAATTACAGAGAAAAGGGCGGAGTTTTTAAAATCAAATCCGACTTTTCAAAAGTTTATTCCCTCAAAGAAGAGGAATTTGAAGCCTTGGAAGAATTTATTCAATTGCCCGACAGTGTCGTGAAAAAATCTTTTTCGGACAAGAAAACAGCACAACGCAAAAAAACTGATATACCAACAGTGAATGTCAACAGCGCAAGTGCTGAAGATTTTGATAAATTGCCCGGTATAGGTGCGTCATTTGCCGAAAGAATTGTAAAATACCGAGATGCGCTGGGAGGTTTTGCCGATTTGGCACAGTTGGAAGAAATTTATGGCCTCAACGATTCCATTATTACAAAAATATCGCCTTACCTCAGTATTTCAAGCGGCACGATAAAAAAAATAAATATCAACAAATCGGGGGCAGAGGAACTGAAATCGCATCCATATCTACGTTGGAGACATGCCAATGCCATTGTAAAATACCGCGAAAAAAATGGCCCCTATAGTTCGGTCGAAATGCTCAGAACCCTGCATGAATTTAATGATTCGGAAGGTACATATTGGAAAATAAAACCCTACCTTAGCCTATAAATTTTTATACTTTTAAACCAATATCAATTGATTATGCAGCAGAGCAGAATCGTAAAAAATTCACAGAGTCTTGAAAGGGAGCTGTTTTGGCTTGCCAAAGTTATCGATACTCGATTTAAGCTACATTTCAAACTGGAATGTGAACATAATTCAATATATGATATTGAAGTGCCCCAACTCAAAGATGACGCCTCTGTTTATGCACGGGTACTCAGGCATTTTCAAATGAACTATCAGGAGCGCTTGATACTGATTTTGAGTCTCGTACCGCATATCCGACCACAACTGATCGACATTTTCTTCACCAAAAACGAGGCTTACGACCGTATTTATACAGAATTTGGCGGCCTGAAGGGAAAATATCACAGCGGTTTTTTACCTACGGGCGAAACAGCTTCCTTTATCCTTGCCGGAAATGACCTTTCGGAACGTATAAAAATGGTGGAGCTGTTCAGGCCCGAACATTTTTTTGCTAAACAAAATATTTTAAAACTCGATCTGCATCATGGGAATGAACCGCTATTGAGCAGTGGTATCGAAATCAGTGAGGAGTACCTCAGTATGCTTACAACCGGAAAATCATTTAAACCCGATTTTAGTACAAATTTTCCGGCAAAACTATTAACAACACGACTCGATTGGGCAGATCTGGTACTCGATCCACAGGTTTTGGGTGAAATTTCGGAAATTGCAGCCTGGATTAAGCATCAGGATACAATTATGAACGAGTGGGGGCTTAGCCGCATGCTCAAACGAGGCTACCGTTCGCTTTTTTATGGCCCGCCCGGCACTGGAAAAACGCTTACTGCCTGTCTTTTAGGAAAAACGCTAAACCTCGATGTTTACAGGGTCGATCTCTCGCAGGTAGTATCGAAATACATTGGCGAAACCGAAAAAAACATGGCCAGTATCTTCGATCAGGCCGAAAATAAAAATTGGATTCTCTTTTTTGATGAAGCTGACGCCTTATTCGGAAAGCGGACTGCAACAAGCGACAGTAAGGACCGACATGCCAATCAGGAAGTTGCTTATCTGCTGCAACGGGTCGAAGACTTTTCGGGTGTAGTTATTTTGGCTACCAACCTGAAAGCAAATATGGATACAGCCTTTAGTCGTAGATTCCAGTCAATTGTATTTTTTCCGGCACCTAATTATGAGCAGAGACTCAGGCTTTGGAGAAATACCTTTGAAGGTCAGGTAAAACTCGATTCAGATGTCGAATTCAAAACCCTTGCAAACGATTATAAAATAACCGGTGGCGCTATTATCAATGTGCTGCGTTATTGTTCACTTTCTGCACTCGAACGGGGAAGTCGCCACGTTTCTATGGACGACATTAGAGAAGGCGTTAAAAAAGAATTGAGAAAAGAAGGTAAAACGCTGGATTAGACTGTAGGGACGAAGCGGAAAGAAGTGAAGTGGAAAGAGGTCAATAATTTGAAAATTAGTTGATTTGAAAATTTGAAAATTTTGTACTTTGATTACTTTTCAATAAATCATTACACTAGTACCGACTTAATATTTCGTTTTCTTATCTTTGCGCCTTGTCATACAAATATAAATTTTGAAATCAATACATTATAAAATTATGCAAACTATTGAAAAAATCGATATGAGCGCTGTGCTGAATGCACTTGGACTCAAAGAAGTAAATTTCGGAAGCAGTAGCGGTCGCGACAGCTTTGGCAATACTTCAGAAAATCTGATTGCTTCTTATTCGCCTGTTGATGGTGCCCTCATCGGCAAAGTTAGTACTACTACAAAAGAAGAATATGAAAAAATAATGTCTCTTGCCGCCGATGCTTATAAAACATGGCGCAAAATGCCCGCTCCAAAACGTGGCGAAATAGTTCGTCAATACGGCGAGGCCTTGCGTAAACATAAAGATGCCCTAGGCCGTCTGGTCTCCTACGAAATGGGCAAAAGCCTACAAGAGGGATGGGGCGAGGTGCAGGAAATGATCGACATCTGTGATTTTGCTGTGGGATTATCCCGTCAACTTTACGGACTCAGTATGCACTCTGAGCGTCCCGACCATCGTATGTATGAGCAATGGCATCCGCTTGGTGTTGTGGGCATTATCTCTGCCTTCAATTTTCCGGTAGCAGTTTGGTCATGGAACTCAGCATTGGCATGGGTTTGTGGCGATGTATGTATATGGAAAGGCAGCGAAAAGGCTCCCTTATGCGCTGTTGCCTGTCAGAATATTCTACAGGAAGTATTGGCTGCAAACGATTTGCCCGAGGGGATTTCCTGCATTGTTACAGGCGACTACAAAGTAGGTGAATGGATGACCAATGATACGCGTATTCCGCTAATTTCTGCCACAGGTTCTACCCGTATGGGCCGCATTGTTGGCCAGGCAGTTGCAGGACGTTTTGGCCGCAGTCTGCTCGAGTTGGGTGGCAACAATGCCATCATCGTTACGCCCAATGCCGATATGAAAGTGATGTTAACTGCTGCGGTTTTCGGTGCGGTAGGTACTGCTGGTCAACGTTGTACTACTACTCGCCGACTCATTGTTCACAGCAGTATTTATGATAAAGTAAAAGATCTTCTTAGCAATGCCTACGGACAATTGCGCATCGGTAATCCGCTCGATACCAACAATCATGTTGGACCACTTATCGATAAATTGGCGGTCGATCAGTATCTTCATGCGATTTCTGAAGCCAAAAAAGCCGGCGGTCGCGAACTGGTTGCAGGTGGAGTGCTCAGTGGCACAGGTTATGATAGCGGCTGTTATGTAAAACCTTGTATTATAGAGGTAGATGCACAATACGATATCGTAAAACACGAGACCTTTGCGCCTATTCTTTATCTTATGAAATACAATGAACTCGACGAAGCCATCGAAATGCAAAACGACGTTCCTCAGGGACTTTCATCGGCAATTATGACCGATTCACTGCGCGAAGCCGAACAATTCCTCTCTTGCGCCGGTTCCGACTGCGGTATAGCCAATGTCAATATCGGTACCTCGGGAGCAGAAATTGGCGGTGCCTTTGGCGGCGAAAAAGAAACAGGGGGTGGTCGCGAATCCGGTTCTGATTCATGGAAATTTTACATGCGCCGTCAGACCAATACTATTAACTACGGAACAAAAGTACCACTTGCACAAGGAATTAAGTTTGATCTTTAAAGAGAAATTAGACAGCTTTTCTTAAGTCAGAAATTAGAAGTCAGTCTCGTCTGTCGGACGAGAAGAAGTTAAAAATCTGAATTCTGAAATGAGAATCTTTAATTCTTTTACTTCAGTTTGAGGAGCTCTCTAGTCTGGGGACGAGATCGGTTCCTCTTCAATTCTAAAATTCTCAAATCACCGAATTCTCAAATTTTCAAATTAAATCTTTCACCCTTTCATCCTTTCATCCTTTCACCATCAACACCTATATCATTATGAAAAATCTGATTTTTATTTTGACCATTCTTTTTTCGGTTCCAAATTTTGCCTTTGCAGCACAAAGCAGCTCCATTGTTCCAATTGAACAGTCAGAAAAAAAACCTGCAAAAAAGCAAAAAAAAGCAAAAAAGGCAGATTCGCCTAAATCCGACATTGGGGCATTTAGCATTGTTATGGCGTTTTATTATGTGACCTTCCTTGGGGTGTTGATTCTTGCGGTTGCACTGACAGTGCCTGCAATTGCTACGATTCTTTTATGGACAGGTTTTACCATTGCCTTGCTTGGAGTTACATTGTTGGGCCTTTCACTCCGAAGTTTCAGAAAATATAATTTGTAGCAAAATCTTATTATAAATTTCTTAAGATTGGCCTATTGAATAAAAGCTCCGCTTCCGTGGGGCTTTTGTTATTTGAGCCTCATAAATTATTTGCACTGTTAAAATTTTTATCATAAATTTGAACAGCATTTATACCATCTAAAGTAATTTCTACCAAAACCCAGCATCATGAGAATTTTATTGTTTGTTTTGATCTTTACCGGCCTGAACTTTTATTGCAGCGCACAGCAGATTGCAGGGAAAGTTTTTTCTACTTCGGGATGCTACAGCGGGGAGGATTTTGACTATTATTTTTTTGAAGATAGTACTGTATTGGCAATTTGCAGCGACTGCAGTGCGAAACCTCAGGTTCGTAGCGGTAAGTGGTCGGTCAAAGAACAGCAGGTTTATTACCAACTAACGATGGAATGGAGAGGCAATCCGCTTGGAAAGGCTGATGAAGAAGGAAGATTCTCAGCTTTTACTGCGATTTCTGTTAAAATTGATGAAAAAGGCAGCGAGAACCTGATTATGTTTGGAGATAATTATGAGTCAAGAAACTGCTTGAAAGTGATAAAAAATGAATTAAAAAGTTCCAATCCACATGCCGCGCTCAAAACCGGTTTTGTGGGCCGCTTTCCGCAAAGCTCCGAAAGACTGCTCAGGACCGCCGATTTAAAAGGTCTTAACCCTAAAGATTTAAAAATTATGCGCAATGAAATTTATGCGCGATACGGACTCATTTTTAAATCCAAGGATATGGCTGCTTATTTCGAAAAACAAGCCGGATATAAGAAAATACTGGAGAATGCCGAGGCCTTTCTCTCAGAAATTGAGCAGAAAAATGTTGCTTTTATAAAAAACTACGAGCTAAGGTAGTTAACGATAATCAGATTACAACCTTTTTAAAATGACCAATATAAAATTAGCTGTCGAAAAAATACAACTAATTGAAGGAGATCTTCTTGTGCTGGCAGGAAGACCTGCAATGGGACAGACCACGCTTATGGTAAACATGGCAATCGCTTTATCCGAACATAAAAGGATATTGTTCATCAGCCTTGAAAAATCAAAAAAACAACTGGCCAATTATTTCTTTAATGCTTACTCCGACAGTTTCTCCTTTGTAAAAGATAAGGCAGATAAGGTTTTAATAATCGATGAGGGTTTCAGCATTGGGGAAATAGAAGCAAATATTAAAAATTACTGCATCAGTCAAGGCGTTTCCATTATTTTTATCGATTACCTGCAATTGATCGAGGGAGAAAGAAGCGAGCTATTAAAGTCATTAAAAACTATGGCATTGTACTACAATGTGAGTATAGTGGTTTCAATCATCTTGCCCAGATCAGTCGAACTAAGAGAAAATAAAAGACCTGTTTTGTCAGATCTTGAGCCTCTTTTTCAAAACGATTCGCTGTTACTTAATTTACCTGATAAAATTATTTTTCTCTACAGGGATGCATATTATAATATTGAAAAAGACAACGAGGTTCTTGAATTGATTGTGGCAAAGAACAGGAATGGCGAGTTGTCGACAGTTTTTCTGCAGAATTAAATTTGTAACTTAGCTTTCGTACAGATTTTACCATTAGTCAAAAAATTTCTACCTTTGAGGCTACTAAATAACATCAACAAAATGAAAATACATAATTTCTCGGCAGGTCCGGCAATATTGCCAAAAA
>JBIPOO010000157.1:0-8899 GCA_044379045.1 Saprospira sp. | reverse complement strand
GTACCAGCCAATCTTTGTCAACAGTATAGCGTGAAAATCCGCCACCCAGCTGATCGTAAATGCCTCCGTAAATCATGGCATCGAGCGAAAGCTGCAGTTGTTGCATGGCCTCCTCATTTTTGCCAAAATGATAATGATTGAGACAAAAACGCAATGACATGGTCGATGGAAATTTCGGTGCATGCCCGAATCCGCCTGAGCTTTCATCGAAATTATTGCTGAGTGCCAAAAAACAATTATGAATCGTATCAGCTTCGATTGTTTGCTCTTTAGTTTCAATCGAAGAAAGGAAATAATTATCGGCATCGCTGATATAGTTCATTAGTTTATCGGCCTGTGCTTTAACTTCTTCTGGTCTGTTGGCGAAAGCATTTCGAATATTGTTCAGTACCATCATCCATGAAGAACGTCCATGCGCCTGGCTTGGTGGAAAGTATGTGCCGCCGTAAAATGGACGGCGGTCGGGAAGGAGGAAACAGTTGAGTGGCCAGCCGCCATGTCCGCCGCTGATCATTTGCACAGCTTCCATATAAATACTGTCAACATCGGGTCTTTCCTCGCGATCGACCTTGATATTGACAAAGTGTTCATTCATAAAAGCGGCTACCTCCTCATTTTCGAAAGATTCTCGCTCCATAACATGGCACCAATGACAGGTGGAGTAGCCTATGCTAACCAATACGGGCTTGTTTTCTGATTTTGCCTTTTCGAATGCTGCATCTCCCCAAGGGTACCAGTCGACCGGATTGTGCGCATGCTGCAGCAGGTAAGGACTTGTTTCCTGCAAAAGTCTGTTTGTGTGTTTCATCATATTTTACATAAAAAAACCGCGCTTCCCAGATTTGTTGAGTTACGCGGTCAGGTTTTTTTAGTTTGGAGATTACATTTTTTGTAAAAGTAACTTTCCGATAAGAGGGTCTGCCATAATAATTTTCAGATTTGTATTGCTCGATGCAACCAAATCCTGTGCCATAGAAAGCCTAATATCGTTGGGAATAAATTCAATTTTGATAAATTCCTTGATGTTGTCGAGCTGTTCTTTGCTTGGTTTTATATTGTTGATAGTAAGGTAATTGACCAAACGAGTACAAAGTGTTGCCAAAATATCCACACGCAGCGTTCCTTTTGAAACAATGCCTTGCAAATGATCCAAAACATTGGTTTTGAAATTCTTGGCATTGATGATTTCCTCTGGGGTAATCAGTTTCGAAAGGTTGTTATTGATAAAAGACATAAAAGAACCAACCGTGTTGGAGTCGAGACAGGAATCGGCCAGCATCTGCACCAGACCAAGATTTTTATCTAAGTCTTTGATCCCAACGATGGATTCAAAAAATTGCACCAGGGTACGTGGAGTGGTTCGGTCGCCATTTACCATTTCGGGATAGGTGAGAACGAAGTTGATACCTCTTTCGTCGATACCGTTTTCCTCAGCCCATTTTGCCCATTCTTTAACATCGAACTGCATGGTAATGTGCATCATACGCGTGAGCATGGCATCGTCCATTGGTGTAACGGAATAGTCGCCACCATCGGGATTTGCAGTGAGGATAATATGCCAGCCTTTTGGCAATTTCCAACTCACCAATTCAAAGTTTTGCAAAAGCTGCATGATACCTCTCAGGATACGGTCATCGGCACGGTTTACGTCATCGATGAGCAGAATCCCGGGACCCTCTTCCACGGGTACCCACTCGGGGGCAGAAAAAATGGTTGTACCATCTTCTGTAATTCGGGGCATACCAATCAGGTCGCCCATTTCTTCAAATTGTGCTGGTGCGATATAAGCAAATTTGTAATTTTTTTCTTTGGCCAGGGCCTCTACCAGCTGGGTTTTCCCAATTCCGTGTTTTCCCCAGATACAGATAGGTGATTTTCTCCGACCTAGCGATTCACTGCGTTCATTGGCAATTAAAATATGCTCCAAAAATGTAGTTATTTCTGCAGAATTGGTTTTTGTACCGTAGTAAAGATAGTTGTGTCCTGATTTTTTAGACATTATTTGGTTTTTGAAAAGGTTAATACAGAAGGGTTTAGAAACTTAGTTCTGCAGTTTTTTGGTCAGGTTGACAATGTCATCTGTCAGTGTCTGAAGTTTTTTATTTTCTTCGGATAGTTTTGTGTGGTTGCCTTCGTTATCTTTGATGCTTTTTTCGAGGCGTTCTTTTTCTTCGCTGAGTCTGTTGATTTCCTCATCCTGATCCTTATTTTTTGAAACTTTTTTCAGTTCATCGAGGGTCTCGTCCAATTTGGCAAATACCTTATCATACTCGCCCGATTTTACTTTATGCGTTTCGCTTTTGAAAATGTCGCCTACTGCCTGCCCAAGTTCTTTGCCTTTGCTGAGCAGATTGTTTCTGAGTTGAATGTCTTCGGGCTTACCGTAGAAGCTCACATAGATTACCCAGCCTATGATGGCCAGAAACAAAAGTGTCAAAATGTTTTTAATCATAGCTACAAGGTTTTGATGTTTGATTCGCTAACAAAATTATTTGTTGCCTTGTTCCTCAGTTCTTGTTTTTTTATTTTTAATTGTTTCGATGATGAAGCGGGGACGGGCTTTTACCTCTTTGTAAATTTTTCCGACATATTCACCAATAAGGCCAATGCTGATGATTTGTATGCCTGAAAAGAAGAAAATTGGAATTACAGTTGAGGCCCAACCCTGAATTGTTTTGCCATAAAATACCGGAATGACTGCCAATACAGCCAGCAAAAGGGAGAAAAAGGAAACAATCACCCCCATGATAAATATAAGTCTGAGTGGATAGGTACTGAAAGAGGTGATGCCATCCCATGCAAAACTCAACATTTTTCGCAACGGATATTTTGTTTCACCGGCCAGCCTTTCTTTACGGTCATAAATAACCTCGGTAGAGGCAAAGCCAATAATAGGAAACATGCCTCTCAGAAAAAGATTCACCTCGCCAAAAAGGGCCAACTGATCCACTACAACTCTGTCAATCAGTCTGAAATCGGCATGATTATAAATGGTTTTTACCTTCATGCGCTGCATAAAACGGTAAAAGAGCTGTGCTGTAAATTTTTTGAAAAAAGTATCAGTATTTCTTTTGTTACGCACGCCATAAACTACCTTGAATCCCTCGGCATGTTTATCCACCATCGTTTCTATCACACTGATATCATCCTGCAAGTCGGCATCGATACTGATCATACAATCACATTCGCTGCGCATGGTCATCATGCCGGCCATCAGCGCATTCTGGTGTCCGAAATTAGTCGCCAGTTTGATACCTTTTACCCGCTGTGGATTTTCGTTGCAGGCGCTATCTATCAAATGCCAGGTTTTGTCGCGGCTGCCGTCATTCACAAAACATACAAAGCTATCTGCGTGAATTTTACCTTTATTCACAAGTCCATCGAGCAGCTGTACCAGGGTAGGACAGGTCATTGGAAACATTTCCTCCTCGTTGTAACAGGGTACAATGATTGAGAGTAATGGAGCTTCTGTGTTTTCGGGCATAGCTTATTTTTTCGCAAATATAAAAAAATAGCTCAAATTTTTCTTAATGAAATTTTTTAGAGGATAACAAATGAGGGTGCCTGCGGGGCGTTTTTTTGGTGTAGTTTTCAAGTTTGACAATCTGTTAGTTTTTACAAAGTAAAATACCAGTATTTTGAGTATCAAAATCTGTGTGAATCAGTATTGTCCATTAGATCCGCGTTTGGTATCTTCTCAAAATCGATCTGTTTTACTTCTGCTCAACGTGAGATTTTAAACCCAAAGTTCGTCCCTTTCTCTTTTCTTTTTTACTTTTTTCATCGCTAAAAAAGTAACAAAAAATCTAGTCCTCAGCAAGGCGTTTTAGGGTCATTAGCCCTAATTATCTAATTTGCCAGACAGCAAGGAACCCTAAACCGGAAGCAGCATCTGTAACCTGAGTTTACTGCTCCTTACCATTTATCCGGATCTATAAAAGTATCATTGCCAGCCGATGCTGCTTCCCATACGCTGGTGCTTCAGACATTAGGAAGCGGAGCCTGCGGCGCGTTTTCCAAAAGGCGTCGTCAACTTTTAGTTATTTTTCAAATTAAACTAACTTCCCACCAAACTGGCTCAGAAAATAAGCTGGATAATCGCCGTGCGGAATTCTTGTTTCCTCAGCAAAGGCACCTTTTTCCAATGCTGCTTTCATAATTCCCTCTGGTGTAATTCTATCGGCCGACCAGTCGACAAAATTGCAGGAAAGAATGCAGTTTGACCCCAAGGTTTTTGCTCTTTCTGTAGTAATGTAAGGGTCGGCAAGTCCGCAGGTCTTAAATTTTGTAAAGCCCCATCTGAACAGAGGAGAACCACCTGCCGAAAATCCAACTGCTGAACAACTACCCATATTGAGCGCAGTCGTTGTTTTAAAGTGTGCCTGGTAAGCACTTTCAATATCTTTCCAACTGGCTGTGTAACCCGCTGCAATAATCACTGCCTTTGCGAAGAGTGCCGAGGGCGTATGCTTGAGCATTTTCGATCCTGTCCAGCCATGCATGCCGCCAATAATCACCAAAACAGGGGAGGAGAGACTAAGTCCGTTTGCAGCTGCTATCACCACATCCTGTTTGATGTTGGCCTGATTTGGGTCGGATGCTACAGTAGTACTGGCTGTTTTTACATCGCCTGTTATTCCCATTGGCGGCAGATTTTTGAGCAAAAGCTGCACCATAGTTGGTCCTTTTGGGCTAATTACAAAATCAACAACGCCCCCAATCGACTTTTGAAATTCACCGATAGCCTGCTCTGTTTTTGATTCAAAAATTCCATCTACAGGCAAGACATAGCCCCTCTTTTTTAACAGCGATTGCACAATATATACATCCCGCTGTTCATTGAGCTTCTCTTTTCCAACTGCTTTTTTGATATTTCCGCTGAATTTTAGCTCCTCGTTGTTTATGCTTGAACTGTTGCTTTGATTGTTCTGATTGTTATTGTTATTAGAGCCTTGTCCCTGATTATTTTGGTTTTGACTTAGAGCAGCATCTGTTAGTTTTTGCCAGGTTTTTCCTCCGACATCTACTTTTCCATCAGGCACAGAAAATTTTAGTACATCTTTTTGGAATTTTTCTATTGCTGCAATAGTTTTGGGGCCGCAATCACCGTCAACTTTCAAGGTAGCTCCCTTTTTATTGAGCAAGTTTTGGATGACTGAGACATCTTCGCTTTTGTTTACTGCATTTTTTCCCACACTTGCTGAAATAGCAGAACTTGTGTTTGTTTGATTAACAGTACCTGTCTCGCTCTGTTGCTGGTCCTGCTGCTGACCCTGACCTGCATTTCCTCCACTTGGAGCCTGCATTTCGAGCGATTTCCAGCGATAAAATGTTTCATTTGATTTTGCAACCCATTGATTCCCCCTGAATTCCTGCAGTTTTCCGTCAAATTTCCATTCCATTTTTCTGGGGCCTACTCTGCCTGCCGATTCGAATAGCGTATAATAGAGTATGTTGTTTTCTTTTCTTATATCGCCTACAATTCTGATATGATTAATACCGCCATTTTCAGGATTGTCGTAGTAAAGGGTATCTCCAATTTGTACATTTTGGGGTGAGATTTTTACAAATTCCTTGCCTGCAGGGCCAAAGGAAGTGGAATTTCTACCACCCGGATTAAAGATATCATCCGAACCGAAGTCCATATCACCTTCCTTATCGGCGAGGTGGTTTAATGCCTGAGAAACAAAGCCCGAACAGTCAACCCCTATTCTGTTCTGTTTCATGAAATCTTGTAATACCTGCGGGTTTTTCGATTTGATAGCCCCTGAATTTATTTTATCCTGCAACCATTTTTGCACATCTTTCGGGCTGCCCTTACCTACCTGTACCAGCCTTCCGCCACCACCATTGTTCATAAAATAAGGTGTTTCAACTTCAACTTTGACATTATCAACTACAACGCTAAGTTTATCGAAAGCCGCAAAAAAATTGGCTAGTTTGTCTTTTACCTCTACCTCTGTAATGCCCAGTTTGTTTTTGGGTTCAGTTCCTTTGGCCTTTTCTATTTTGGCTATATGATCTTTAATAGCCTGAATTTCTGATTTAATGCCAATAATTACCTGATTTTCGACCAAGGATAATACCCCATCATTATCGATGGCCCATTTGCTGTAAACAGACAGTTCTTTTTCCCATTTTGCACAGGCTTCTTTGAGTTTGCCGAGTTGTTCGGCGAGTTTTTCGTTTGACATAGAGTTTGAATTTCGAGTTAGGTGTAAGATCGGAGAATTTGTCTAGTCTCATGGACGAGATGAAAACTTACTTCTTGAACGAGGCCGAATGCACAAGTTGTTAACTTTTTAGTTTCAATTATTTATGTGCATCGAACGGAATAGGCAATAGAATACCAGCTGTTATCAAAACAGGAGTTTGAAAATTAAAAAACGTTTTTTGCCTAAAGTAAAGCAATTACATTTTAAGCTGTTCCTTGATTTTGTTGACTTGTTCCTGCATTTTGGCAAGGCGCTCCGTCATTGTGTTTTTGTATTTCAACTGCTCCTCGCTAATTTCTACGCTAACAGTTGTTTCTGCCTCAATGTCTTCCGATTCATCAACGCTAACGTCATCGAGATTGTCCTCAGGAAGGTTTTCATTTGCATCCACTTCTGATTCAGAAGCAGTAGCATCGGCAAGTGCCTCCTCTGTTTGAGTGGCTTGCAGTTTAACTTTTATTTTTTCAAAAAGAGGGCTAGCTTTCAATAATAGCATTTCCGGTTTGAGCCCACCAATATTAATTTCAATTTTGGCTTCTCTTTCTCCGTCAGCGTTCTTTTCAATGACAATTGTTCCTCCGCCCGATTTTTTCAATAAGTGCAGTTTTTCTTTCTTGAGTCTTTTCATCTCAAGTTTCATTTCATTTTCCTTTTTGAAAGGAATTGCAATGACTGCTTTTTTACCTTCGAGTTTATAATCTACAAGGAGAATAACAGCTTTAGCCTTTTTCCATGCTGCTTTGTTTTTGAAAGCCTTTATATATTCGGCTTTTTTCATGTCCTTGATTCCATCAAGGCTTAATTCTTCGGCCATAGGTTCGATTTAGTTTTTTTAATTTTTGGGATTGTTGTCGCTTCAAATGTAATAATTTACAACTTTATAAAAAAACAGTTTTGAAACTAATCTAACTTTATTTTGCGAATATTAAAAGACACTAGTTTTACTGGATCAAATTCAATATATTTGCCGCTTTTTTTAGGGTATTAAATACTGAAAAAAATCCTTAAATGGAAAATACAGGTCTTATTGGAGTAGATATAAGAATGGTCAAATTTGACTGCGAAAGTGTGGTGACAACAAAAAAAGTGAGTGCAAGTATATTTTTGCATTTCGTTAGCACTAATACAGTGCTTTTAAAATTTCTTGCTTTAATTGAGGTATTGATTTTTCCAAATTTCCGCTATAGCGTATGCCTAGGCCATTATTTACGACATTAATCAACTCGAAATAATCTTTATCTGAATTTGGGGATAGACTTAGTTCTATACTTTCGGAATTCCCCGCCTTGTCATGGAGGATTAATTGGATTGGTACGATAATCTTTGCCTCGCTTATCGTATGTCCATCAGCAGTATAAGCCTGTCTTGTGCATTCAAATTGAACCAACAGTGTATCATGAAAAGGCGCCTCTTTAATAGTAAAACTGCCAGAGATGCTTAATCCACCAGATTTCTTGCTATTATCTCTTTTGGCGGGTAACTGTGCATCTGTGATTCCCCAATAGGTTTGCTCTACATCATCCACTTTTATAGACTTTTTACAAAAACTAATCCCAAAAAGCAATATCTCAGATTCAACAAGATTTAGATCTTTCTCGGCCATTGCATATTGAAAATTTAAATCAGCTTGTAGTTTGAGTTCTTTATTGATCAATTGTTGTTTTTTTGTAGTATTATCGCAAGCAGCGATTTTAATTTTAAGTGCGCTCAATTGTTTTATAATACGGGTTTCTTTATTAGTCACCTGCCGCTTATAAGCTAATATTTGCCAGGTCAAGGTCTTGCTAAAACAACGATTCGTTATTTTTGGGATAGTATGTTCTATATACTTCCTCCTTTCTGTTATGCTATTGAGCGATAGATCCAGTGTTGACTTGCATAGTTTGAGTAGATCGTCTGGCAGATGTGTTGCATAAGCATCAAAATATGCTTTTAAATCGCCATATTGATTGATTTCAATTATGTTAAGTACCTTAATGTCTTTGACATTAGGTAAATCAGAAACAATTTTTTGCGATACACTGTCAATATATGTTATTATTTTTTTATCGGAAGCTTCAATGTTATTGGGTAGCTGAGCAGAAACTTGTGCAATATTCAAGAAGAATAATGCTAATGCTATGTATATGCTATTGGTATTCATTATTTTATGTGGTATTCTTAAAGATTGAAAAGTTATAGTTTATGGTAAACCCGATTAATGCGTTAGAACTTCTTATTGAATTTGTGTAACAAGGTAAAATAATAACTTGCTTTAGAGAATCATATTCACCATTATGGTGAGTGAAATATTTTAAGTATTTTTAGTTATAATATATTTCTAATACAATGATTGGGATAATTAACACATCGTTTAATTTTTTAATTATATAAAAAAAATGAGTTTATTAAAAGTCATTAAAGAAACAATATACTAATTTACAAGTTTTTTCATGGCGTCGCTAATAAATTTAATATTTGCTTTTTCTAAATCGCCTTCAAATGTAACATTAGTGCCTATTCTTTCTACTTTCTTATAGCTCAATTCATCAAAAATTTTATGGTCTGTAGAAGGAGAAACGTTAATTGTTATTTTTGAAAGATCCTCAAGGTCATTGCTATAATCTACAAGGAGAATAACAGCTTTAGCCTTTTTCCATGCTGCTTTGTTTTTGAAAGCCTTTATATATTCGGCTTTTTTCATC
>JBIPOO010000156.1:0-8943 GCA_044379045.1 Saprospira sp. | reverse complement strand
AGGCAGCTGTACCATCGGGAGAATAACCGGCAGCATCGTCATCGTTCCTGTCTTCATAGGCAAATACATTGTTACCGCGAGTAATTGTAAATTCTGCTCCGTTAGCTCCATTGGTATCGTGCCAGCCATATGGTGAGGCAAGGCTGTCTCTTGGGTTTATTTTCAGTGATCTTACACCGTGGTTAGGGCTTTCAACTGGTTCTGGAAAAACTCTGTATTGTTCGGGCAGCATTGAGTTTGCACTTGTATTGCCAGTACTGATATTTGAGCTGTGATTGTGATTTGGATTGTCACATTTTCCGAATTGCTTATGGTCGAAATTACAGCTGATAACCCAGTCTACCTTGTCTAAAATTTTTCCGCTTTGCGCATCAACCCTTAGAGACCACCAGTGTTTTCCATCGTTTTGATAAATACTCAAATCCCAGGCAAGCATCAGTTCACCTTCAGGGCCCGGTTGATACATGAGTTTTACAGGTATATTTTCTTTTGAAATGCCTGCATTGCTGAAAATAAAGTGTTGCGCATTTACAGGTTCTAATGCCCTTGGAGTTTCAGTAATATTCAAATTGAGTTGCGCCGCAGCCCCTCTGATTGCTTCGATTGGTCCAATCAAAGCAGAATTGCTGTTTACGCTTGTGCTTACATTTCTAAAGAATCTGTCACCCATACTAATAACGCGACCATCTTTTATATTAAAATTTGCAACTGCATTATAAATCTCAATTCCATTGTGACGTTGACGTAGGTAAACGTGGCTAACGCCATTGTGATTAGAGTTGTAATTGTCATAGATAATCCAGTCTTGAATGTCAGATTCGCTCAACTCAAGCGAGATTCTATTTTCATTCAGAAAATTTCTGATAATGGCCTCATTTTGGCCTACAAGTGACTTTGCTGTTAGAAGCAGCAGCGCAATTGATAATAATTTTAAGAAGTTTTTGATTGGCATAATTTGGTTTGGTTATATAAGAAACTTAGGATTTGTCTTATTTATTCAAAATTTAATTATAAGTTTTTTGTTATATCTGAAAGTATATTCTGTAAAGATAGAAAGTTTGTATCGGTTATTAAATATTCAATCTGAGATTATTGTTTAAATTTTGTCTGTTTTATTAATAAAGTCTAAATTTGCAAAACAATTCATCTAAGATTCAAAAAGTTAATTAACAATCTAAAACCAATAAAATGAGTGTATTAAAAGAATTTAAAGAATTTGCCATGCGTGGCAATGTGGTCGATTTGGCAGTGGGTGTCATTATCGGCGGTGCTTTTGGCAAAATTGTTACCTCTGTTGTCAATGACATTATCATGCCACCAATTGGGTATGTACTTGGCGGCTCAAAATTTAGTGACCTGGCATTCATTCTCAAAGCAGCAGTAATGGATGGTGAAGTCATAAAAGAACCTGCCGTGAGCATCAATTATGGCAATTTTATTCAAGTAATTATTGATTTTCTCATCATTGCCTTTATAATTTTTATGATGATTAAAACTATAAATACGATCCAGCGTAAGAAAGAAGAAGCACCTGCACCTGCTGCTGAACCAACTGATGAGGTCAAACTTTTGGGCGAAATCAGAGATTTACTGAAAAAGCAATAAACTTGAAAGTCGGGGAAACCCGACTTTTTTTATTCTTTAAATTCAAGGTCGGAAAAATTGATACTTTGTTTCAGCCCAACTTTTTTGGTATGTTCGGTTATGACAAAATTCAACTTACGCTGTTCCCAATCAATTTCCAAACTGCCAAAATTGAACAATCGGCAAGCATTGCCAACTCTGTTTTTATTGGGTTCAACTCTGGGCCAGTCTTTGTTCAGTCCACTTGAGGTAAGGTCATAAATCGGATAAAGTGCTTCAGCTTCAATTTTCGAAAGCTCTGCATAATGAACATCACCACTTATAAAGATGAGGTGTTCTGCTTTTTTTTCTTTGATGAGTCGCAACATTTTTTCGCGCTCCAGTGGAAAGTTTGCCCATGATTCATAGCCATTGTATTCAATCCCAAATTGAGTCGAGCTGCCGATTATTCTCAAGTCGGCAGTTTTTTCTAGTTCTCCGGCCAGCCAATTCCATTGTGCCTCGCCCAAAATAGTAGCCGATTTGCTGTTATTTGGTCGGTAGTCGTTCCTATAAGGCTTTCCATTAGCTTTTAAAAGCGAACTTCGGAATGTTCTGGTATCGAGCAGAATAATTTGCACTTTTTTACCTTCAGGCCCAATATAGTAGGATGTATAAATTCCCTCGTGTTTGTGTCTGTCCGAATCTTTGGGCTCACCCCAAAATTCCAGAAAAAGACTTTTCGAATTTTCTTTTTGAGGATACTCTCTTCCCGAATCATTTGCGCCATAATCGTGGTCGTCCCAGGTGGCTAAAATAGGGCAGGTAGCGGCAAGGCTTTTAAAGAAATTGTTCGCACAAAGTTTGCTGTATTTGGCAGCAAGAATTTTCATGTTTTCAGTATCGCCATAAATATTGTCACCCAAATAAATGAAAAGATCCGGCTTGTTTTCAACAATTGTTGCAAGGGTAGGAATAGGACCATCCTGCGACTGACAGGATCCAAAAGCTATTTTATTGAGTGCTACATTTCCGATTGGCAGATAGTTTACCTTACAGGTAAGCAGTTCTTCGACGCCATCAATTTTATTCGATTTTGTAATACTGCAGGAACCTAATAGAATAAAAATTATTGTAATGGTTGCAATTGCTTTCAAGGTATTCATTTGATTTATGATTGTTTCTTTAGCGAATCTTGGTATAATGCAGATTGTTCTAACCAAATATCTGCTCATTTTAGCATTTTTTCTAATAAGCTTCGAAGATAAGTCTAATGCAGTTAAATTTATAAAAAACTATTCCGTTATGAATTATTTTTATTGGAATGCCGTTTCAATAAAATCTTGGGTCTAATTAATTTGCATTTTTCATTTTTAGGTACTATATTCGTTTCAAATTTTAAAAAAGTATTTTCGCTGATGACAAACATCCCTATTCTTACGCCGCTTGAACTCAAAGTAATGGACGTTCTTTGGAAATTAAAAAAAGGATTTGTAAAAGATATTCTCGAGCACTGGCCAGATAGCCCTGCTCCGGCTTATAATACTATTTCAACGATAGTTAGAATTCTTCAGGATAAAAAAAGCTGTATCGGACACACAGCGCACGGGCGCACACATGAATATATTCCACTCATTAGCAAAGATGAATATCAAAAAGCATTTATTAGTCAGGCTGTCGAAAAAGTTTTTGAGGGTTCTGTCAGCTCTTTACTTTCAACCCTTATTGGCAATGAAAAAGTGAGCCTTGATGAATTGGCTGAGTTAAAGAAGATAATTGATCAGAGCAATGACACAGAATAAGTAACATGCCAAAACAAATTGTATGATATCCTACCTGCTGCTTTCCGCTCTGTTGCTTACAGTTGGATCGCTCTTGTATTATTTGTTTTTCAAAGAAAGGGTTTCTGCTGCTCAGGCAAAAGCCCTGATTGGTATTGTTTTGCTCTTAAGTATCTCTATACCCTTTTTTGTTCCCGGCTTACCCAATTATTCGAAAATGCTGAGCGAGGGTAAAGTTTTTTATGAAGATTATACCCAATGGAATGTCGTTGATATCAGTGATAAAAAATTATTGGAGTGTTATAACAAGGCTATTGACAGCAAGGATATTTGCGACTGCGAAATTATTCAGAAAGCCTCTGAAGTTACCTTTGTTTATAATCCAGTGTACAATTTCTTTATCAACTATGGCTATTATCTCATTGCTGCATTTTATTTAACCTCATTACTTATTTTAATTTCAGTACTTTTAAAATTGCTGGCGTTGGTTTATTTGGTTAAAAAATCTAAGCTCAAAGCAACTGACTTTAGAGGATTTAAATTTTATATGTTATATCCATATCTAACAAATAATTTACCGCTCAGCGCGTTCAGCCTTTCAAAAAATTACATTATCTGGTCGCCGCTTTTAAATTCACTCAGGGAGCATGAACTTGATATTGTAATCTCTCATGAGGTTTCACATCTCAGAAATAAGGATAGTTGGCATCTTTTATTATTGGAATTATTGAAGTCTGTTTTTTGGGTTAACCCACTGTATTTTTGGTTACTTTCAGAATTTAAAAAACAGCAGGAATTTATTGCAGATGAATATGCAGCCAATGCCGCAGGTAGTAAAAGACAATATGCGGGGCTGCTATTAAGACTCAAAGAATTACAACTGCTCAATAAGAAAACTTACAGCATAACTTATGCACTATCTGGATCTCTTTTCAAAACAAGGATTCTCAGGCTTGTTAGTCACCGCAAAAGAAATCTAAACGCACTTCGTTTCAAGTTTTCTACAGCTCTTTTTGTCGTTTTTATGTGGACAATTGCCTACAGTACATTGCCTGTTATCCAAAAGCAGGAAATCAAGCTGAAACAATATGAGATATTGGCTCAAAGCCACAGCCAATAAGATTTCATTTCATATTACATTGGGTAATTTTTTAAAATAAAACTCAGATAATTTAAACTCTATGCCTTCCTGCTTTGTATAAGACAGGAACTTGTAATATATTTGCGAATCTCAAAATAAGGGATGATTTGTATCGATATTTAACCTAATGTCAAAATTAGTTTTGAATTTGAATACACATTCTAGTTTTTAGCGTTACATAATAAAGCAAAATGCCATATGAAAAATTATTCAAAAGCAATTTTTTCAATATTAGTGATGTTCTTTGCGCAATCTGCGCTGCAGGCACAAAATCAACCTACCACAATTTCCAAAACTGACTCAAAAACCGGAGTAAGGGTCACCACCATCGTAAAACCCTTGCCCACGTTGAGTGAACAGGTAAGGGATTTCGAACTAAAACTAGCTGAAGCTGAAAAAGATCCCATGATGGTTTCAAATGGTACAGTAGGAAAATACAAAATTGCGTTATCCAGACTTAGGAATGATCTTGAAATTGAAAATGCCGAGCGTAGAAGACTTGAAGCGCTGGAAAACAAACAATAAATCCAAACACTCAGATTTTTATGAAATCTTTATATATTAATCTATTATTTGTCAGTCTTTTGTTTTTGATGGCCACAAATCAGGCTACAGCTC
The DNA here is from genome assembly GCA_044379045.1 of Saprospira sp. Classification (GTDB taxonomy): domain Bacteria; phylum Bacteroidota; class Bacteroidia; order Chitinophagales; family Saprospiraceae; genus Saprospira. The sequence continues at coordinate 3,840 of JBIPOO010000156.1, read as the reverse complement.
AGGGTGCAACATGTCAGACTGCCGATCCATTTTGTTCAAATTCCGGAGCTACCTTTCCCGCAGGTACCAATCAGCCAGCGGCTCCTCTAGGAAATAATTATGACTGTTTAGGTTCACAGCCCAATCCCGCCTGGTACTATTTGCAGATTAACCAATCCGGAAATCTCATCATCGACCTATCCAACTCCAATACAGTAGATATAGATTTTATTATTTATGGTCCTTTTTCTTCCCTTGCTGCAGCACAGGCACAGTGTGGAGGTTTGGGTAATGGCGGTGCAAGTGGCAATGTAATCGATTGCAGTTATTCTGCTTCGGCATTTGAAACAGTAGACATTTTGGGTGCAACAACCGGTCAGGTTTACTTGCTTTTAATTACCAATTTCTCCAATCAGCCTACCAATATTACAGCAAATCAAACCGGAGGAACGGGATCTACCAACTGTAGTATTTTATTACCTTGTGCTACGCCAGGTTTTAATAATATTACCACACCAACACCTTACGACTGTAACAGCCCAATAGTAAACCTTACTGCAAATCCATACACTGCATCACCTGGTGACCTTTCTATCACACCGGGCTTTTACTTTCAAATCAATACTGATGCGTTTTCAGCTACTCAGAATACTTTGACAGTTTTTGGCGGACCAAATGCTACAGGACCTATTATTGCATACTGGGGGCCTACCAATACAGGTGGAAACTATCAAGGGCCTTTGCCCAACAGTGCTCAATTTATCGGAGTTGTAGAGTATCTCAATTCTGGCACATCTTATTCCATGCAATGGTGCGATTCGGGTAACAGCGGTACTTTTCAGAATGAAATCCGCCAATCTGGTTCCAATATTCTAATTTCAAATACCCCATTGACAGGTTCATCTGCCTGCGTTACCAGAAATTTGGGTACGCCAACAGGTGTAGGGGTGTTCAGCGGACCCGGCGTAGTGAATAATGGCAATGGTACCGGCACTTTCAATCCCGCGCTTGCTGGTGCAGGTGTTCATACTATTGAGTACAGATGGAACAGTACCGATGGTTGTCTGGATTCAACAGAACAGACAGTAGTGGTATGTTGCGATACTGGTTACACCATTATCAATCCACAGCCCGATACAGTTTGTCTGGGCAGTTCTACCGTACTGAATGCTGATTTGCCTGGCGGTAATAGCCCAAGAACAATAGTTTCCAATGCAACTACTCAAAACTTACCTGCAAATGGTTATATCAGATCTTCGGTTACTGTGTCTAACGTAGCTCCGCTGATTTTGAGTTCCTGCTCCATCGATTCGGTATGTTTTACTATAAACTCTAACCCTACGGCCAACCTAAACATTTTTTTAATATCGCCGAGTGGGGACAGTATTGACATTACGAGTGGGAACGGAGGATTTAATACTACCTCCTATAATAATACCTGTTTTTCGCCCAATGCTGTGATCCCGGTTACGAATTTTGCAGCACCTTTCTCTCCAATTATACCTGCAAACAGCCTACTCTTGCCTGAGCAATCCTTCAATCTTTTAAATACAGGTAATTCGAATGGTACTTGGTTTTTAGCTGTCAGACACAATACTGCAATCGGAGCTCCTGCTACCTTTGTGCGTTGGTCACTACATATGTCGCCTTCATCGGAATGTGCTACTTATACCTGGGCTGGTCCAAACTTGAGTTGTACCACTTGCCCAGCACCAATAGCTTCACCAACAGTGACAAGCAATTATTCTATAACAGTTGTTGACGGTTTGGGCTGTACTTTTAGGGATACGGTAACTGTTGTGGTAGAACCCACGCTACCTGCGCCTGTTGTATCATGTACAAATATAACCAGCACTTCAGTAACATTCAGTTGGAATGCCGTCACGGGAGCCCCTGGTTACGAGATTAGCGTTGATAGCGGCCTTACTTTTATTGCTCCAAACGGAACGCTCTCACATACTGTAGGCGGACTCACACCAAATACTTCCGTTCAGCTAATTATAAGAGCGACCGGCGGTACTTTGAGCTGCCCCAATCAGGTTGACACGATCGTTTGTACATCTTTAAATTGCCCGCTTACCTCTTCAATTCAATCACAAACAAATGTTAGTTGTAATGCTGGTGCGAACGGAACTGTTACCATAAATATCAATAATGAGATAGGCGTTCTAAGCTATCAACAAATTGCTCCTGTCTTGGGTGTATCTCAGGCTAGTCCAACATTCACAGGATTAACTGCCGGAGTATATACCTTTGAGGCTACAGACGCTACGCTGACCTGTTCCATCAGCCAAAATGTAACGATTACGGAACCCTCGGCGTTAAGTATTACTCTTAGTTCTGTCGATGTACTTTGTAATGGAACTTCAACAGGTTCTGCAACTGCTACACCTACTGGTGGTACAGCGCCATATACATTTAGCTGGAGCAATGGTCAGAATACAGCAACTGCGAATAATCTTGCTGCAGGAAATTACGCCGTAATAGCTACAGATGCCAATGGATGTACCATCAGTGCTTCTGTAACAATTACAGAACCTAGCGCTGTTACAGTTCTTATGACTGCTGTAGATGCAAGTTGTTTTGGAGGAAGCAATGGTACAGCGGATGCTGCAGTTTCGGGAGGAGTTGCTCCATATTCTTTCAGCTGGAATACAGTTCCTGCTCAAAATACTGCTACAGCCACTGGATTAGCTGCTGGTTCTTATACAGTGACAGTGCTTGATAATAACGGATGTCAATCTGTACACAACATATCTGTAGGTCAACCAACTGCAATAGTTTTAACTACATCTTCAACTAATGCGCTTTGTTTTGGTGCTTCCGATGGAACAGCAACGGTTAATGGCAGTGGAGGAACAGGAGCACTGACTTTCTTATGGCCTAACACTCAAACCACTCCGACTGCTACTAGTCTTGCAGCAGGGACTTATTGTGTTACTACTACAGACGCTAATGCTTGTACAGTAAGCAGCTGTGTTACTGTTGGTCAGCCAACTGCTATTGGGAATGCAGTGTTTATAACAACACCGCTAACCTGTTCTTATAATACGGATGGAACATTGCGTATCAATGTTCTTGGGGGTACTGCTCCATACAACTATCTTTGGAGCAATGGTCAGAATACCCAAACAGCAACCGGACTTTCGCCAGGTAACTATAGTGTTACAGTAACCGATGCCAATGGATGTCAGTATGTTGATAGTTCAACAGTACAGTCATCTTTGCCTTTAAATCTTTTGGTTGCCACAAATGACGTAAATTGCCGTTTCGGTTCCGATGGTAATGCCATTGCCTTTGTTTCGGGGGGTGTTTTACCATATCTTTACAATTGGAGTAATGGTAATTTAACGGCCATCAACAATAATATTCCTGCTGGACTTTATACTGTTACTGTAACCGATTTTAATGGTTGTACAGTTGTTAACAACGGAACTATCAATCAACCAGCGGCTTCTCTTGCAGTAGCAATTACAACAAATAACAATGCAAGTTGCTTTGGCGCTTCAGATGCTTCTCTGGCAGCAAACGTCAGCGGCGGAACTCCCGGCTATAATTTCCTTTGGTCAAATGGTCAAAACACCTCAGTAGCCAATGGCTTGCCTGCGGGATTGGCCAGTATCACCGTTACAGATTTCAACGGTTGTTCTGCTAGCGCTTCGTCCAACATTACTCAACCAAGCCAGATACTGGCCAATGTGGTTCAATTCTCCAATTACAATGGCGCTGCTATCACCTGCCCTGGTGCTGCCGACGGAGCCTTGCAGGTATTTGCCAATGGCGGAGTGTTGCCATACAGTTTCAACTGGTCTGGACCACAACTTCAAACAACTGCATTGGCGACAGGCCTTGCCGAAGGTA
>JBIPOO010000155.1:0-8957 GCA_044379045.1 Saprospira sp. | reverse complement strand
ACGACACAGCGGCCATCACCATCACAGTGAATCCGACCGAGAGCATCTTTGTACCGAATGCCTTTACACCAAATGGCGACGGCGTAAATGATGTGTTTACCATCTACGGATCGACCGATGTACAAAGGGTAGAGCGCGTGCTGATCTTCGACAGATGGGGCGAATTGGTCTATGAAGCGACCGACTTTGCACCAAATGATCTGGCAAACGGCTGGGACGGTACCTTCAAAGGTAAGAAACTCAACCCTGCAGTCTTTGTCTACTATGCTGAGATAACACTCCTCAATGGCGACACAGTAACAAGAAAAGGAGATGTAACCTTGATAAGGTAGAAAGATGAAAGAATGTCTCGTCAGTATGACGAGATGAAAGATGAAAGATTTATAAAATTTTATTTCTTCTTGCCGACGAGAGAAGTTCCGGGAACCAAAGCTCCGCGAAGCGAAACGAATTTTTTCAAACGGCTTACGGTATCTTTTAATGACAATAGTGAATAAAACTTTCAACTTTTAAACTTATTTAGCATAAAAAAAAGACGGCAGCTGCCGTCTTTTTTTTATGCTAATATTTGGTTTTATAATGCATTTACATCAAGGAAAAGATGAAAGAGTTAAAATATATATTTGAATAAATTAAAAAGGTAAGATGAATTGCTTTGCGTGAATTTACAATCGAAATTTCATTATTTTCGAATCAATAAGTCTTAGTCATTCTGGCCGGTACACATATTATATAATCGGCTTTTCCCTGATGTTCCTTGTCTAACTTATCAATATTATCCTGCTCAACAGTAGTGATATTGGCAATTTTGAGTGTGGGTTGTTTCTGACGGACATAGTAGACGATTCCTTCCTTGTTATCGCTATGGAAAGATCCGTTAAAATGAAGAAATATCTCACCCTTTGACCAGTTTTGCAGAATAAAATGGGCCATAGTAGCATCTTTTACCATTTGTGCCTGTGGAAAAAACTCATTACCGTTTGCCATTTCGAGCATCTCTTTGTAGCATTTTATATTAAGATCTACCTTTATGGGCAGAGGAGCAATATAAATTTTGGAGTGGGAGGGGAGGTCGACCAGTTTTTCGATGCCTTCTTTCGAAACCATTGAAGCGTAACGGCGGGGTACATTAGATGCTACAAAGCGTAGCCCATTTTCTTTTGCAAACTCAATGAGGGGTTTGTAATCGGTTTCATAATTTGGCCACATGCGCATTTCCTTTTCGAAATTACCCTGACTGATAAAGCCTAAAAAATATTCATTCATTATCACTTGATTGTCCGATTCGAACATTTCGGCACCAAATGCAAGATTGGTACCCTTCATTGCATATAAATCTCTTGAAAGTTCGTACTGTAACCAATGTGATACGGTATTATTGTGCAATTCGCCAAAGAAAATCATATCATTTTCACTTAAAGCAAGCGTCATTTTTTTGTAGGAAGTCTCTTTGCCTTTTGAATTGTAAATTTTAAATGCCTGCGGATTATCTATCTTTTCATTATCAACTTCTGAATCAGTTTTGCTATTTGACTGAGCATTCAGGCTTCCGGTCATCAGTATCAGAAAGCAAATTAACATTGTTTTAGAGAAGATCATATCGTTGTGATTTTGCATTTGGATTTATGTTTTGTGTGCGTCACAAAAAACTTGATAAAGCCAATTAAGATTTTAAATGTACAATTTAATTCTTTATCTTTGGCAAAATTCAGTGTAAGATTTAAAAATTAAATTTACTGCTTTTTTGCAAGAACCTGGTTTGCAAATTTTTGCGTTTTTGCATTACCATAAACTAAGTATTTTTATATGAGTCAAGATCAAAAGATAGTACCTATCAGTATTGTTGATGAAATGAAAACTGCATACATCGATTATTCGATGTCAGTTATTGTTTCGCGAGCCTTACCCGATGTTAGGGACGGACTAAAACCGGTTCACCGACGTGTTTTATACGGGATGAATGAGTTGGGTGTATTTTATAACAAAAAGCATTTGAAATCGGCCCGTATAGTAGGGGAGGTTTTGGGTAAATATCACCCGCACGGCGATAGTTCGGTTTATGACACGATGGTGCGTATGGCTCAACACTGGTCACTGCGTTATCCTTTGGTTGACGGTCAGGGTAATTTTGGTTCTGTAGATGGTGACTCACCAGCGGCAATGCGTTACACTGAGGCGCGTCTTTCGAAAATCAGCGATGACCTTTTGGCAGATCTCGACAAAGAAACAGTAAGATTCCAATACAACTTTGACGATACATTACAGGAGCCTACTGTTTTGCCTACTAAAATTCCAAATCTGCTCGTAAATGGCGCATCTGGAATTGCAGTTGGTATGGCTACCAACATGCTGCCCCACAATCTTACAGAGGTTATTGATGGGATTATAGCATTTATAAATGATCCTGAAATTAGTATTGACGATCTGATGCAGTTTGTAAAAGCTCCGGATTTTCCTACTGGTGGTACAATCTATGGATTGAATGGTGTGCGCGAAGCTTATTTAACCGGTCGTGGTAGGGTAGTAGTGCGTGGAAAATCAGAAATTGAAATTATCGATGGCAGAGAAACCATTATCATTTCAGAAATTCCTTATCAGGTAAACAAGGCGAATCTTATTCAAAAAATTGCTGAATTGGCCAATGAGAAAAAAATCGAAGGTATCAGCGATGTTCGCGACGAATCGGATCGTGATGGCATGCGCATCGTGATTCAGTTACGCCGCGATGCCAATGCTAATGTTGTATTGAGCCATATGTACAAATATACTGCCTTGCAGTCATCTTATGGTGTAAATAATATCTGCTTGGTAGATGGCCGTCCAAGACTGCTCAATCTAAAAGAACTGATGACAGAATTTTATAAATTCCGTCTTGAAGTGATTACCAAGCGTTCTATTTATGAAAAGCGCAAAGCTGAAGAAAGGGCACATATACTACAAGGTTTGCTTGCTGCAATGGATAGCAAAGATAAAATGGATGAGGTCATCACCAGAATCAGAGCTGCCAAAACTACAGAAGATGCTAAAGCATCCTTGATGGAAATGGATTTCAGTGAGGGCAGCAATTCAGTCGATACCTTCCTTAAGGAACATCCGCTCGCGGGTGACAGACTCTCTGAAGAACAGGCCAAAGCGATTTTGGAAATGCGTCTCCAGCGTTTGGTGGGTCTTGAAAGAGATAAGATATTGGCCGAATTCAAACAATTACTTGCAATAATTATAGATCTAACAGAAATTCTTAGTAGTGAAGAGCGTCGTAAACAGGTTTGTAGAGATGAACTGACTGAGGTTCGTGATAAATATGGCGATCAGCGTCGTACAGATATCACTTATGCTGAAGGCGAAATCAGCATTGAGGATATGATCAAAAATGAAAAAGTAATTGTTACTATTTCTCATTTGGGTTATATCAAACGTACACCAATGACTGAATACCGCACCCAGTCGAGAGGTGGCGTAGGCGCCAAGGCAGCCGATAAGCGCAATGAAGACTTCATGGAACATCTTTTCGACTCCAATACACACGATTATTTATTGCTCTTTACTCAAAAAGGGCGCTGTTACTGGATTAGAGTTTATGAATTGCCAGAAGGAAACAAAACTTCGAAGGGACGAGCCATTCAAAATTTGCTTCAATTAGGTGAAAATGATAAAATCAAAGCATTTATTCGTTTAGAGAATTTGAACGATAAAGATTTTCTCGAAAATCACTTTATCATATTTGCTACCAAGCATGGTTTAGTCAAAAAAACTCCGCTTGAAGCATATTCACGTCCACGAACTGGTGGAATTGCAGCTATCTCATTCCGCGAAGATGATGAATTGATCGAAGCGAAACTTACTAAAGGTAATTCACAAATTCTTTTGGCATCTAAAGCAGGTAAAGCAATCCGCTTTATTGAAACCGATGTGCGTTCAATGGGCCGTACCGCAACCGGTGTAAAAGGTATGGACATTGAAGGTGAAAATGACGAACTCATCGGTATGGTTTGTGTTGAAGATGGTGATAACAAACTTATTCTTGCCGTTTCTGAAAAAGGTATTGGAAAAAGAACGGATATTGATGAGTACCGCATCCAGACTCGCGGTGGTAAAGGTATCAAAACCATCAATGTAACCGACAAAACAGGTCAGTTGATCTCTATTAAAGCAGTAACAGATACTGACGATTTGATGATTATTAACAAATCGGGACTTACGATAAGAATTGCTGTAAAAGAATTGCCAATCAGCGGTCGTGCTACACAGGGGGTAAAACTTATTAACATAAAATCGGGGGATTCTATTGCTGATGTCTCACTCATTGTGGACGGACAGTTGGAAGAACCTGAAATTGATGAATCTAATACTGAAGCCTAAGAAACTATCTAAATGATGGCACAGTTCTTGCAAAATCAAGCCTAAATAAATTATTATTATTCAAAATCAATCATCTGATGAAAAACACAATTTTAGCAGTTTTGCTTTTCAGTTCCTTTGGTTTATTCGCCCAAAAAAGCGGTTCAGCAGCGCGAATTGCTGCGCTTACCAGTTTGGAAGAGTACAAACTGAATATGCAGTTTACAGATAAACTGGAATATGCGCTCGAAAATATTGAAATCTCCTGTAATGATCCAAAAACTTCGGATGATCCGGTTACTTGGAGATACAAAGGTGAAATCTGTGCAACAGTCGCATTGGACGAAAAACTCTCCAAAAAATATAAGAAAGTAGCCGGAGATGCTTTTGTTGCTTACGAAAAAGCATTGAGTATGGAGGAGAGCAGAGCCAAGGTTAAAGAAAAAACTATTGATAAAATTGCCGGCAAACAAGAATTTATCGATGGTTTTACACAAACGGCAAGAGCCTTGTACCGTCAGGGATCTTTTGCCTTTAATGAACAGAACTATGAACTTTGCTATGATTTGTACAGTAAGCTCACTCAAATTCCTACAAGAACAGCAGGTTTTGACCTCAAGAAAAGAATAGAGCTGACTTTCGAATCTGGAAAAGAAGAGGTAAATATGGAAACCAATGCAGCATTTTTGGGTGGTATTGCAGCTGTAAAAATCAAAAAAATTGAGGATGCTGAAAAACTTCTTTTGCCACTTATGACCGGCAAGAAAATTAAAGACGAGGATATCAAAACCTGTTATCGTGCTTTGAGCGGCGGTTATTTTGACAACGGTCAAAAAGATAAAGCAAAAGCTTTGGTCGCTGAAGGCAGAAAGCAATTTCCTGGTGATTTTGATATGCTTATCATCGAAATTAACATAGCCCTGCAGGAGGGAAGACTAGCTGAGTTAGAAGGTCAATTGAAACAAGCAGTTGAACAGGATCCAAAAAATCCAATGCTACATTTTGTTATCGGTAACATGTACGACGAACAGTTTCGCGGTAAAGTAAATTATGAAAAATGGCCAGTTGCTGAACAAGATTTGAAAGATGGTATTGTTTTTTTCAATAATGCTATTCAGTGGTACTCAAGCGCGCTCAAAATCGATCCTAAACATTTTAATTCAATGTACAGCCTCGGTGCACTTCATGTGAATTATTCCAACTATTTTGCCACTCAACTGAAAAATAGTGACAAAATGAAAAAGGAGGAGAGAGCTGCTGTCGAAAAAGAATACCTTAAATATGTTGATGAAGGTTTAACATATCTGCTCGAAGCTGAAAAAATAGATGCAGATGATTTGTCTCTTGTACGTGGTCTTAAAGAAGTTTACACTCGTAAAAGTGATGAAACAAACTACATGAAGTATAGTACCAAAGAAAAAGAACTTTTGAAAAAGGGAGGTAACTAATTGTTTAGACCTTATAAAAAACCGACTGCAAATTTATTGTAGTCGGTTTTTTTTGTGCAAGTCAAAAATGCTGAAATATCTATTTAACATAATGTAAGAAACGTTAAAAATGCAAATATCTAGAAAAGGGTAGCGGTTAGTCTCAAAAAAGAAAATAGATTTTTCTAAAGACTGTATCCCATATTAAAGAAGTTGTAAAAAAAGCATTTTGATTCTAGCAACTTTACAAAATAAAATCAGATTAAAATCAGATTGATTGCGTCTTGAACACTAACTTATTTTTATTTTTTCAAATGGCTCAATAAGCAGGAGTTCCTAAAGCTTCTAAATTCCTATTTAACATAATATAAATTATAGGAAAAATGCCTTTAAAATTTCAATACAGCACAGCAGCCCGTTTTTATTGTATTTTATTGATAATCAATTTTGTACGATATTTCACACAGCTGTATAAATTAGAATTTTAAAGGTAGAAATTAGAAATGCCAATTTCAACCTTCTTATTTCATCCATCACCACAGTGCCTCATGTTCTTCCATCACGCCAAAGCCACTGATATTAATCAATTTTCCATCTTCTTTAAAAAAGCCGTTCATCTGTCCGTATACCTGCGTAAATTTACTTTTCATCAGCAGTACATTGATATTTTCTTTTCGGGCGCCCTTGGGTTCCATGATGAGTTGCAGACTGGCATCGGCAGCATTAATTTCCCACTTAGAACTATTAATTGGCGGCTGATAATCGTATAAAATTTTTCCGTACATACGATGCTTGCCATCAATCCACATCACATTTTCTATATTGCCATTGAAGCCATCCACGAGGTTAAGTCCCACTGTCCTACCATCATCTGTTTTGCCCATAAACGAAGTCCAATTCCAAAATGTATGGCGTGGCGGATAACCTTTTGAAAAATCGATTGCCCCTAACAGATCTCTTTTATGCAATGCTTTACCGTCATTCCACTCAGCTTTAACATTTAAAAGCATATTTTTGAATGTATAATGAAATGGCCTTGAATTTTTTGAGGGACAAATAAAACTTAATCCATTATCATTCAATTCAATTTCAAGATTAAGTCCAAATTTTTTGCCAGTGTATAATGCTTTCATAATCCCATTTTGGGTACTGATACAAAAGTTTTTTAATCTCCATTCTGAAAGCAGATTGGGATCGAAACTATTAGGAAAACCTAGCGGAATATCTATTCCATCTTCAATCAGTTTATTATTTTTCAGATCGTAAACATAGGCAAAAGCCTTTGAAAGAAAGCCTGCATCTACGATGGCAAAGCCTATAAAAATATCCTCATCGCCAGCGCCTATGAAAATCCAGCTTTTGCGCTTGGTTCTACGAGGACTGGCTATTGAACCGTTTCCGTCCCATAATTTGGTGCTCGGTTGATCGACTGTACCACTATAAATTCCGTATGGATATAGACTTCCGCTTTTATGCAGTTCGTGTATTTTTTGCATTAGTAATCTTTATCACCTCTTTCAAGGTCGCGTTTTACATCTCTTTCCTTTATAGAATCACGTTTATCGTATTCTTTTTTACCCTTTGCAAGGGCAATTTCAACTTTGGCAAAACCTCTTTCGTTGATAAAAACCCTGTATGGAACAATGGTAAAACCACGCTCTTTGACTTTGGCATGTAGTTTTTTTAATTCTGAAGATTTAACCAATAGTTTTCTTCGACGGCGCGGTTCGTGATTATTATAGGTTCCATTGGCATATTCAGAAATGTGCAACTTATCGAGGTACAACTGTCCGTCGACAATAATGCAGTATGAGTCGTTCAAATTGATATGACCCATCCTTACCGATTTTATTTCGGTTCCCTGTAGCATTATACCGGCCTCGAGTGTAAAAATAAATTCATACTCATGTCGGGCACGGCGATTTACAATTTCAACTTTATCGAGCATTTTCATAGTCTAAATTTTTGTCGTTCAAAATCATAATGTAAACCTATTGTTAGCTTCGAGAGTTCCCGAATTACAGCTCCAGGTCAAACTAATTTGCTCTACCCAAGCGCCATTTCATGATTTCTGCATTCCATGGTTCTTTCAATGAGCCTGACCGATCAAGCAGATATTGATCTTTGTAGCAGATAAACACAAATTCTACAGGATCGCGACCTGCAGCATGACTGTAATACCAAATTGTTTTGTCGTTATATTTTCTTACAATCTGTGGTTTACCAAAAACAGTATAAATCATGCCCATATCGGTTTTCCAGCCTTGTTTTGCAAAGGTAAAAAAACGGTTAGCCTCTTTCATGCGATTGTAATAAAGACTGATTAGTCTTTTTGCTTCCTGCTCATTTTTATTCCTCGATAACCAATACTCATCCAATGCTGCTTTCATATTTGAAGCAGAATTCATTTTATCATATTCCTCATTTTTTGTAATATAGCGTGTAGCAAGTACCAACTCATTTACATTGCTCAAAGCAGGAAAATCTTCCCCAAAATAGGAAATGTAAATGCCATCAGTTGCGCTACTATCTGTCTGGATAAAAAAAATTCCTTTTTCGGAAAGTTTTAATTCTCTTCCCCTCAACACAGTAAAGTTTTGACTGACAACCTGATTTTGGGGATTAAAAAAGCCGTTATTCTTACTTGCCGGTGGCGGTGCTGGCATGGCCTCTTCTCCATAATAAGCCACAGAAAAATTTAGAACTGAACTTTTATTGTGGGAAATTTTAAAAAAATCGTTTTCCTTCAGATAATTCCTCAAAAGCGGTAATCCATCAGAACCGATAATATAAAGCTGCGTACTGATATCAGATGCCGACACATAAGCTATGTCATGATAAAGCAGCTGCTTATTGGAATTTACTACCTTTATTTCAAGCGCAAAATTGCTTAGTTCTAAATCGAGTGGAACTTTATGGACTGTTTCAGAAATAGAATCTCTGAACTCAGGTTCCGACTGCCAGACAAGATTTGACTTGGATGTATAATCGGTATAAACTTTTAAACCAAGGCGATAATTGTAAGCCGGAGCCGAAACAATCAAAAAAGCTTTGTCACTTTCGAAGATGCATTTGTACTTTAATTCAAAATTTTTTGAAAAAAGTGTAAGTTCCCGATGATGAAGTTTTTGAGCAAAAACAGATTGAGATACTGTTAAATAAAGTAACAGAAAAAACAAAAGTAAATATTTT
>JBIPOO010000023.1:0-28061 GCA_044379045.1 Saprospira sp. | reverse complement strand
AGTGCATGCGTCCAAGAGTTTAAGACTGGGTTTTCTGATAACTTATCTAATTTTAATTTTGTATTCTGTAATAATTGGCCCTCCCATGCACTTATACCTGCCTTACCGTGCAGTGCATGTGTACGAGAATTTAAGACTGGGTTTTCTGATAACTTATCTAATTTTAATTTTGTATTCTGTAATAATTTGCCCTCCCATGCACTTGTACCTGCCTTGCCGTGCAATGCATGCGTCCAAGAGTTTAAGACTGGGTTTTCAGCAAGTCCTTTAAGTTTTTTAATTGATAATGGAAGATAGTTGGCTTTGCCCTCGTATTCTTCTCTTGCCGAAGCACCCGCTTTACCATGCAGCGCCCCTCTTCTCAAATCACCACTCATATTTTGTAGTACCTGCTTGAATCTTTCGGGATTCCCCCAGGAAAGAACCGGCTGCTGTGTACCAACCATTGGCTGAACAGCATTTTTTACATAAGCAGATAAAAAGTCAGTTACCGTAGGTACTACAGCGTTTTTATTATACCCAGATAAAAAATCGTTAACAGTAGGTGCTACAGCGTTTTTTGAATAAGCCGACAAATAATCATTAACTGTTGGTACAACTGCCTGCGGATTGTGCGTAGCACCAATAGTTTTAGGTATTACAGCATTTTTCTGATAAGTCGACAACAGGTTGTTAGTATAAACTGGGTGAGCAGTCATTCCTTTGTGGGGCACCTGGGCTGATTTAGAAACTTTTCTGATAATTACTTGTTTACGGCCATCGTCGTATCCGTAAACATAAACATCTCCATCGGCTGGCGAAAGAATGCCTGCAACCATGGTTGGATTAGAGTAATTGTAGCCGTCGCCTGTTCCGGCGCCTGTACTGTTATTGGCCAAAGGCATATTATGGGTAGGTTTTTAGGAGTTCGATTACAAAGGTCTCAAAAGTTAAGCGTATGAAGCAGCAATTTAGGATTAATTTTTTGATTTTAACAAAAAAAACCCGACAAGTTTTTCACTTATCGGGTTAAATATTATTTGAAAACCCATGGAGATCTTATGACAATGGTTAATTTGATAAGCTAATTAATTAACTTGAAAACTATATTAGAAAAACTTTTAATACTAATAAACCACCACCTTTTCCCTTAACAACCCATCTTCCGTTTTCAGCAGTACAATATACAAACCTTTTTCGTAAAGAAATTCAATTTTTTGCTTGCCGTTGCTGCCCGGACTTTCCTCCCTATGCAACAATCTCCCATCGATAGAAAAGATTATAATTTCCGTTGCTGCCCCACTGCTGAAAAACAACTCTCCATTTGTAGGATTTGGAAAGACCTTGATTTCCTGTTTTGGAAAATGAGTAAAAGCCGTAGCTGTAGAAGTATCCACCGTCACAGTCACTGTATCATACTGCACATTTCCGCAGATAGTTTGTTCTAATACATAAGTAGTGGTACTATCCGGTGCTACCATTATCCCTGCTGCTGTATCAATAGGAACGCCATCCAAAAACCATATACAGGCTTCATCCAGTCCTATTTCCGATGGGCGACCCAAATAGATAGAATCTCCAGCTGTAATTGTAACATCTTCTCCTGCATCTGCCAGGGTGGAAATGTCTATGACAGAGACATCGTCGATGTAGTAGTAGGCGCCACTATAAATCCCTAAAGCCGAGCTGGGAAAAGAATGAAAAATTCCCGACAAACTGTCATTAAAAAAATTTCCAATGGTCAAAAACGTTTCTGTGCCATTTGCAGTAAAACTCTCTTCTAACAATATCCAGTTTAGTGTATCATCTAATAAGTTTTGACTAAGCAATTGAGGATATACTTGAGGATTAGGTATTTGGTTGCCTATTGATTGTATTTGACCAGCATCTAAAAGTACTCCTATCGAAGTACATGAATATTCCGAGCAATTCCCAAGAGATACATGCATTTTTATACAATACTCTTTGCCGTTCTCAAGTGAATTTATTAACCTACTTTGTGTATATTCTCTATATTCTACTCCACTAGCAAATACTGTAGCAGCAACTACTCCTGCATATGCCACTCCTGATTTTGGCACTTGAAATCCTTTACAAGACTGTGTTACTTGCCAATTTGTTGGAACACCACATCTCAAAGAAGCTGCACATTCATGGTATAAATCTATTGAACCGCCTCCACCATTAACAAGAGTATCCCAGCCACTTGTTAAATATAATTGAGCTATATTATTTGGACAGCTTGAAATGTCTTCAAAACTTGGATTTACGACTTGATTAACTTGCGAATATAAAAAACTTGTGTAGCTTGATACAAGCATTAACATACTAAATATTGATTTCATAGGAATATTTTTAATTAAAACAAGCCGCATGCAAAACACACGCGGCTTGTCAATAGTTATCGAATAATTGTCAATTTTGTTGTATAGATTTGGCTGTCAGTCTTTACCGTTACAATGTAAAGTCCGTTTTCCAATATCAAACTGACATTATTTTCCTGTGAAATGTCATTTATGTTCTGCTGATGCAGCAACTTTCTATCAACGCTGTAAACATGGAGTATTGCATTTCCACTTTCGTTAGCTTTGATAAAAATTTCTCCGCTGCTTGGATTTGGGAAAACCCTTATCTCCTGTTTCGTAAATTGTGCCAAAGAAGTGGCTGTCCCTGTATCTATCGTCACAGTCACTGTATCATACTGCACATTTCCGCAAATTGTCTGTTCTAAAATATAAGTAGTAGTACTGTCCGGTGCTACTGTTATCCCTGCCACCGTATCTATCGGCATTCCATCCAAAAACCATACGCAGGCTTCATCCAAGCCTATTTCCGAGGGGCGACCGAGATAGATGCTGTCTCCTGCTGTGATTGTTGTATCATTCCCCGCAAAAGCAGGGGTGGATATGTCTATGACGGAGACATCGTCGATGTAGTAGTAGGCGCCTTCAAAAAAAAGAAAGCTGCCTCCCGGTTGGAAAGACTGTATTCCCGACAAACTGTCTGGGAAAAAGTTGCCAATCGTAATATATTGCTCTGTCCCGTTTGCTGTAAAACTGCCTTCTATCGCAACCCAGTTTAGGCTGTCATCTAGTTGTGTATTTGAATTTAAAATTTGAGGATTAACTGGTTGTAAAGGCAAAGAGTGGTTTCCTGTTTGAATTAAACCATTATCAAAATAGGCTCCAACTGTAACACATGAAAACTTACTGGCATTAGACAAGGATAAATAAAATTTAACACAATAGATTTGCCCTGAAACTAATGTATTGTTTAGAGTGCCTTGCATATACTCTCTACCAGTTGTACCATTTGAAAAAGAACTTGCTGCCACAATACCTGTATAAGAAGTTCCTGTTTTTGGATATTGATATCCTTTATTAGTCCAATTGATTGGAACTCCGCAAGTATTATTAACATTAGTGCAACATTCATTAAACAAATCGGGAGTTCCACCACCACCGTTAACAAGCGTATCCCAATATTGAGCTTTACTAATTTGCCTATTATCTGTTGGACAAGAGTTTAAATCTTCAAAACTAGGATTCAATACTAAATTCACTTGACATTTTGAAGATAATCCAAAAAATAAGAGGAATATATATGTGGTAATTATAATTATATTTTTCATAGTTCATTTAGTTCATTGTAAAAAAAATTGCAGCCAAGTAAAATACTTGGCTGCAACAAGGGTTATTTAATTATTACAACTTTTTTTGTGGCAACAACATTTCCATCGACCATAATCGAAAAGAAATAGACCCCATTTTCCAAAGCAGCTTGGCTTATGGATAAATTATTTTGGTCATTAGCCAAGTTATAGGAAATAACCTGTCGTCCTGTTATGTCACAAACAGTAATTTTTCCTTTTTCGTTAGTTTCTAACTGGTATGCCAACATCATATTCCCATCATTTGGATTGGGATATATTTCAAACCCTCTATTGGAATTTGCAGACAATGCATCTAATAATCTGGGAGCAATTTGATTCCCGCAATCATTGAAGAAGTTTGTAAAATCTTTTGATTTTAAACGATAAAGTGCCCTGGCTCTTGTAACCGCAAAACCATCTCTTGCAACACAGCCGTTGCTGAGCCTGATGAGTTCCAAACTATCCTGAACCGTAAACCTGTTCAACTTGTGATTCAAATATACTGTCAGGTAGCTTTTTGTATTAGTTTCTGCGGTATTTTGAGGCTGCAAATGATTCAATAATTGCGTTGCCTGCTGCAAGCGGTTCTCAGCAATTGCATTTTCAATACGGGAAAATATTCCTATATTCCTGTTTTGTGAATTTGCATTAAAATTTTGTAGCACTGTTGAACGGTTTGCCAAGGCAGGCCTACTGCTTAATATGGAATAAGCCCTTTGTTTTGCTATGCTTTTTGCTGCATCTGAAAATGGATAACTTACAAAACTGTCTGTCACCATTCTTTCTAAGAGATTTATCAGCGCTAAACTGTCTAAATTTCCGGTTGATTTCGCATAGCCAGTAAATTGATTTGAACCGGCTTGGGCTATTCTATTTTGCGGTGCTGAGCAACTTGCATTGTTACCATTGCTGCCAACAGGTTCTAAGCCATTACTTATATCATAAGGATTTGACCAATTCGACCCATTAAACCCTGTTGGGTCCTGATTGGGATCATTGGTATCTATCCAAAGCACACTATTTAGTGGGTCGGCACCATTCATGGTATAGGTCATGAACCCTGAGCTATAGTTAGTCCAAAGATTGCCACAAGCATAAGTATTATCACCCTGTTCGTCTATATCTGCACCATTCAGGACATAACCGAATTGGTTATTGTTCATGGTGTTACTTTGGAATAGATAAATATTTGCTGGTTGTGTAAAAACAATACCGCTGCCTGTGAGTCTGCTGCTATTGCATAAGACAGAAGGTATAACTCCAGTAGAAACAAGATCCTCGGCCATAATACCGTACCAACCTTCAAAACTATTATCAAAACCATCCACCGTATTATTTTGAATCTGTCCGCCCTCATTGAGTTCATGATGGATTCCAAACTGATCTTGCGGCGTACTGTTGGGATAAATTATTTGGCGCAGAGAAATATAATTATCGGTCGTGTAAATCTTGTTATTGAAATAACTTTCCGTATCATATCTCCAATTTTGGGTATGAATACCGTTGTGTACCTGATAGAGCTTGTTGTTCTGAATCAGGATCGGGCTGTAAGCCTGTGCCTGTGTTGCGGCATTCAGGGCAGTATTGTCCACAATAATTCCGTTCAGCACATATTCATCAGTAGGGCTACCGGAGAAACCATCAAGCGTTGCTTGAATAATATTGTTACTATAGGTCATAGGGCCAATTATCTGCTCCAATGTGGAAGGGGGAGTTCCAATTCCCGTTCCAAGAAAAACAATGCCGTTTCTAATGTTACTGATCGTGTCAAATGTGACACTTAAAGTATCAAGGTAGGCAGCAGTAATATAAATACCTATTTCACCTGCATGGGGAATAGTTGTATCCGGCATTTGCGAACTGCGCATATTTGTGTTTTCGATAAATATTTCATTATACCCATCTACGTCTATACCCACTACACAGTCGTAAAAACGATTCTCTCCATTGACTTCAAGCATATAATGTGCCGCAGGAACATTGCCGTTTTGCACTGCAATACCACGTCCGCCTATTGTCCAACTTGGATGCCTAGGCAATAATTGGAAAACGTTATTCGTCGTTTCAATGTTACTGTTGTAACCCACAATTGCATACATGAGATTATCGAAGAGGTTGAATGTGCCATTTCCATTATTTCCTTCAAGCACAATTTTCCTATAAGTTCCAGCATTTAGTGTTCCTACATCTTCCAAATAAATACCAGTAGATATTACATTGGCACTGTATGGTGCTTTGCGTCCAATAGTGGCATAGCCGTCCATATCGTAGTGCTCATCCAAATCGCCTGTATTGATAAGCGTTTCCAAATCGGAAGGAATTGGCCAACTGCTTTTTGTATAGGACAAATTACGTGAAGTAAATACCGTATTGTTAATATCGAAAGGATAATTAGCTGTATTTACCTGATAATTGACTATATTAATACCAAAATGATTTCGGTTAAATATTACTTCATTCAGATCCAATATTGATGTTGTTGCTGTATGGTCTTGAACATCTACCGCAAATACAGCATCTTCAATGAGTGAGCCGTTGTTGATAACTAATCTACCTCCGGGTTCAACTACAATGCCCTGCCACATGGAATCGCAGGCATAGAAGTGACAGTGGTCAAGGGTTAAAACAGCGCCGGAATCGATTGTAATACTTAGGCCAGGCGCAATTGCAATAGCGGCATCGCTTACTACAACATTATTTCCACTTACTATTACATTTGCACCCAGTGCATATAGCGTATTTGTTGTAAGGCTAAAACTGTTTGTCCAGTTATAAATGGTGATGTTTGCATCAGCAGAATCTGTGCAAGCACAATTAATGCCAACAATATCAATGGTTTCACTAATCATACAGCCTGTGCTGTCAGTTACAGTAACGGTATAAGTACCTGCACAAAGTCCCGTTGCAATGGCAGTCGGCTGTTCAGCCGGGTCATTCCATTGATAAAAATAGGGAGTGGTTCCATTGCTGACAGTAACTACTTGGGCAGTTCCATTGCAATTGCCTGTGCAAGGCACTGAATCAATAGACAAAGTCATGTTTAATGGGTCGGCTACCACAACTGTAACTGTATCAAAAATATTGCAGTTGTTGTCTTGTGTTGGGAATACGACTGTAGCTGGGTTTGTAGGGTATTGCCTGTGTACTACAAAATCTGTTGTACTATTTATATTTACAGTAATCTGTGGTAAAGTATCGATAACAGTTGAAGAACCTGCAATATTCCATTCATATTCAATACCATCTAATGAACAGGAACTGCTTCCCAAAACTACATTCCCACAGGTGATTGTATCGTTTTCTCCAGCAGAAAAATTGTCTTCGATCAGATAAAGTTCATCTACAAACAACATGTTATAAGCATTTGAATTAGGTTGTATCCATATTCTATCATAGTTATCATTAGCTGTGAAACAAACCGTCACTCTTTCCCATTCATCATCCCAAAGATTTTGTTCTTCTAAAATCAGTTGATTAGGAGGCAAAGTTGTAGGAAGAATAAATGAAAGACTTGGAAGACCGGCTGTATTTAAATCAGTTTCGTTGGTTAATCGTACAAAAACATGCTGAATGGCATAGCCAGTTGGATTAGCATCCATTGAACGCCTCATATATGAAAATGTATAATTTCTTCCTTGTATAATATTAACAATTGCACCTAATGATTCACACAAAGGAGTTCCCAAATATTCATTTGCTGCCATTTGGATAAATCCGGGCGTTGGTTGGCTTGCACCTGTTAGGTTATAATCAGGACTGGCATTAATTAAAAACCAACTTGGAACGCTGCAAAATTCCATATCACAATTACTACCTCCAGGAAATTCTATATGAGGATTACAAATTTGATTACAGACATCAGGTAGATAACAGCCTGTATCTGCACAATTAAATACCTCCACAAAAACATAGGTAATATTTCCTCTTTGACCTGATATTGTATCTAAAGGAATATATCGAAAAATCGCTAATCCGGAAGCAGACGGAATATAGGTAAAAGAATTGCCATAATCGGTAAAAGTACCTGTCCCTGCTACGAGTTCCATACCATCGTATATATCAGCATTTGTGTCATTATTCAAGAGCTGAAATGCTGTAATATTTATACTGTCTGTGCCCGGATTACACAACGATAAATTAAAACGACCGCCACAGGTTCTCATGTTGAGTGCAGAACCATCATGTCTGCCAATTGGGCCTGGTCCACCGGAGGGCAAGCCGGTTGTATTTGGAAAATTTCCGGTGGTTTCATAACCCAAATCAAGCAAGATATTGACTAATGCTGCGCTTGGTTCGCGTCTCATTGCTCCAGTAAAAATACCGGGAAACATCATCAAAGTATTTGAGGTACAAAAATGACTTAGCTGTCCCTGTGGAAAACCTGCAATATGCGCTGCAGTTGTATAAAGTCCATCAAAAAGAAGATTCTGACAGATTG
Source organism: Saprospira sp. (assembly GCA_044379045.1). Taxonomy (GTDB): domain Bacteria; phylum Bacteroidota; class Bacteroidia; order Chitinophagales; family Saprospiraceae; genus Saprospira. The sequence goes on along the minus strand of JBIPOO010000023.1, from coordinate 19,992 downwards.
GATCATTTAACACAGCAGGGCTACCGCTGAAAAATGGATTATATTGAGCATCAAACAAACCATCCCATTCAATTAGCGGTTCATTGTCAGAATCACTATTCAGATAAGTATCGAATTTGGAGTAAAAATCTGTTCCTGATAATCTGCTGAGTCCATTGGCACTAATTAGCGAAGCAAATCCTAATGTGTGTACAACTTCGTGTATTATTACAGAATAGAGGTCAATTTCGTTAGACCCCGGAGAAGAAAGTGTTGTATTAAAGGTAAAGTTAAAATTAAGAAAATTCAAATCTATCCTTGCATCCACCAATGATGGGCTATTTATGCCCATATTAATGGCTTTCCAAACTCTGCCATGTAATATTCCTGAAGTTTCAGTTGCTAAAGAGAATACTTCTTCATTAGGAATATAAAACTCAGAAGCCGCACCTGCCACATTAGGATTCATATCTAAAGGTGCGTTTATTTGAATGTTTACTAATGCAGCATCACCGTTACACTGTTGCGGTTCGATCAGACCAGATATATCCAAAAAAACCTGTTCGATTACATCCTGAACATTTGAATTGAATGGATTTGAACCAAGTGAATCGGTACAAAGACAAATATTAAATCGGCCTACATGCCAGTCATTTATTTGAGTAACCCAGCCGGGTGAACAACTGCCCCGTTTTATATCATTAAAGGTATAAGTGTTACCATAACGGTCGTACACCAAAGGTGTAATTGCCAAAATAGGGTCATTTGTGTCCGCCTGATGAACAGGAAAGCCACCATCTATACGTACTAAAACTCCAACATATACCGTATCCACACTAACATTATTTAATGGATCTGTAACTGTAAGGATATAATAAGTTGAATAAAGAGGACTGGCAAAAGGACGAGCCACAGTTGTATCACTTAATCCCGTTGTGGGTGACCATCTATAGGTATGATTCTTATAACCAGTAGTTCCTATTCTTACTGTGTCACCGGCATAAATAATTGTGTCCGCACCTGCATTAGCAGGTACAGCATATACTTTGTTGTTAAGTAATAACATAATTAAAAGGGCAAGGTTAGGTAAGGAAACCTTCCATACTAAAGTTAAAATTTTCATGTAAATCAATTTTAGGGTAAAACAATAATCCAAATATACTACATTTAATTATAAATACAATATTTACTAATTATATCTTACATTTAATTATTAATATTTAAAGAATTGCCATTCATTTAAAAAACCCTGTATTTGATTTATTGTAGAGAAATGTATCAAAAAAACCCGACAAGTTTTTTACTTATCGGGTTAGTTATTAAGAAGCGATTAAGCTTGCTTCGATTATACAGTCATTGACCAAGATTCGCAGCAGAACTCAAGTTCTTCAATAGCTGGTTCAGAGTCAGCTTCAGCATCGAATCCAGTAGGCGTAAACTTAGTTACGAAGGCATTTTCCAATGTCCAAGTAAACACAACTGTGTTTGACTCGTCCATCAAAGAAATGATAACTGTACGACGGTTGGTGTGCTGATGATCGAGCGCCAACTCTTTGTACCATTCGTACATATTTGCATCTCCTGTGAACATACCTTTCTTGAGGGTAATGTTGCTGTAAGACATCAAACCTGGACGTTTAGTCTTGAAAAAGTTAGGTGAGTTACCTGCACGGTATTCCATAACAGAGATCTCAGATTCGAGACCTTCACAACCTTGAAAACCGATTGTATTTGGAATGTTGTCAATCTCTACAGTGAAGTAGAACTTTGGCAATGGCCATTCTGTTGTTGCAGACATGATATTATAAGTTTAAATAGATTTTTAAAATAAATTATTGATAATTAAGCGATGAGCATCATATCTCATCCAATAAATAGCTTTAGGCAGCAAGCTTATGCTTATTCGCCACCAGGCATTTTCTGTTGGAATGTGATTACGATAAACTCAGCAGGACGAGAGATCGCTACTTTAACGATTACTTTCATGTAACCATCGAGGATATCTTGCGGAGTCATTGTGGTTCCTAAACCAACTTCAACCTGATAAGCTTGGTCTTCAGTAGCACCTACTAAAGCTCCAGCCTGCCATTGTGAACGGAGGAATGAAGAAATCATAGATTTAACAGCTAACCAAGTATTGGCGTCATTTGGACGGAATACAAATGGTTCGCAGGCAAATTTTACTGACTGCTCAAGCATGATCATTGTACGACGTACGTTGATGTATCTCCAGTCTTGGCTGTTACCATCGAGGGTACGAGCGCCCCAAACCAAAGTACCTTTACCAACGAAAGGACGGATAGCATTTACTGCCTTACCGGTCAAAGGAAGGTTAAGATCTTCCTGCTCAGCGGCAGAAATATTTACAGTTGGACCAGTGATTGAAGAAACGCTTACGTTAGCAGGAGCTTTGAATACACCTACAGTACTGTCAACCAAAGAGTAGATACCGGCAATGGCACCAGACGGAGGAAGTACATTCAAAGATTCACGCATTTGACCGAGGATATCGTTGAATACTGGGCTAACTGCTTTCAATACATTGCTAACTGCTGTTACATCCGAACCAGAATTACCAATTTTTTCAATTTCAGTTTTGATAAGATCGCCTTTTTCGGCTTTAACCAAACCTGCACCTACATTGTCATCAACTTCTTTAGCAAGCACTTCGATCAAACCGTCAGGGTTGCTAACGTTTGTATAATCGAATTCATCAGGCTGAACAACCGTTGTTTTCAACCAAGGGTAGTAAGCCGCACCGAAATCGAGGAAGTTGTTACCGTAAGCTTCACGTGCCTTGGTCACAACATCGTCATCAAGCAAAGTTCTTGCCTGGTTGCCACCCCATACGTCGAGGATAGTGAAACGGCTGCGTGTGTCGGCACCGCAATGTTTCAACATAGCCTGTTGTACGCTTGAACAGTCACCTTCTTCAAGAAGCACTGCATCAGGAATAACGAGCATAGTTGGCTCCTGCTCTTTCAAAAGTGCAGTGATACCGCCGCCATTTTCAGCACCAATCAATGATTTAGCACTTACCTCATCGCTGTAGCCACCTACAGAAACGATGTAACAAGTACCACCACCGTTAGCAAAGAAAAGCTGGATGCTACGGAAAAGATTGTAAGCTGATCCCGGATCGATAGATACGGTGTAATTGTCACCGTCAGCTTCAACAGTGAACATAGTTTTTGGAGCTCCGCCGAAGAAAGACAGATACTCAACCAATGAAGTAATTCTCATTGGGGTGTTGATCAGACTGCGTTTTCCAGCCTGAGCTTTTTGCGTGTAGCCAACGAAGGCAGGGATGGCTGTCCCTACCGCTACTACGGAGTTCGAGAAGGCGCTTTTTTCTTCTATGTAAACGCCCGGTGTTGCATACTGTTTTGCCATGATTTAGTTGTTTTGTAAAAATTTAATTGTTTTGAAATTTATTAAAAAGTGATTTAAATACTGAGGATGAAAACATACGGAAAAATGCTTCAACAATTCAATATTCACCTCACCATATAATAGTCACAAATATACCATTATTTCTGAAAAAAAATCTTTTTTGGAATTATTTTCAACTTTTAATAATGATTTTGCGGAAGGATTGGGTAAATCTGTCACCCATTCTACACCGCTTTTACCTCTCAATGTTCTGATTTTAAACTTCTGTTCCTGAATTTCTCTGAATGCAACAGGTGTTGACGTACTGAAAACAACTGCTTTATTTCCGTTTTCCAAAACTATGTTTTGAGCGTCTGTAAATTTTTGCTCTTTGTTGGTTTTACTGTTGTCATAAATTTCGTGCTCGCTGTGTTGCGGATTATTGGCATTTGTTTCGGAAATGATATATTTCCACTTAACTGATCTTGCACGAAAATGAACATTATACTGTTTCTTTTGAACAGGTTGACTGTTTTCGAAAAGGGAGAATGGTGATTTATCTTTGGGATCGATGTAGATATCAACTACACCAAAAATATTTTTTGCGCCATCGGGTGCAATATAAAACGAAAACTCTTCCAGACCATCCAAAAGTAAAGTGTATTTGCCGGCAGCTTCCTGCGAAAGGTTAAGCGAGCAAACAGAGGTCATACCTTTATACTGTCGTTCAAAAACGATTTCGCCCAACTCATTGGCGACTTCAACCTTTAGATTTTCTTGTGCCTCGTCGAGCCTGTAATCCAACACAGCGCCTGAAATTGGAAGCCGGTCGGTTTCAGATACATATTGATCGCTTGATAAGTTGGCATATTCATCTTCCAGTTTATCGTTCGGACGATTGGTAAAATGATATATATGATTACCGAATTCAAAAGGTATGGCGGTATAATTTAAAAAATTAGGGTCATTAACTTTGACCCAGAAGCTTAGCTTAAGGGGATTTTTTAAATCGGCAATTGCCGAGTGGTCCGACACAGACTTACCATAGCCTATAACCAGAGCGCTTCCCTCTTGCGCTGCCTTCAACTGATACTGCTTCAACATGAGTTTTGTCATATTGTCGGGTACAATCTCAATATTTTTTAAGGCCCCTTCGATAAAAAAATCGTGTAAAAAGTTAACCTTCAAGAGCAAGGAATACTTGGTTTGAATGTTAAGCTCGATAAGGTGCTGTATGGGGTTTTTCTTAGCCATTATAATAATGTGTAATTTTCTCGTTAAGTGGACTTAATAGATGAGATTTCAGCCGAAGGCAAAATATGTTCAATGGGCAGTGTTTTGACACGATAAAGCACCGAGGGAAGATATTTGGCCCCCAATCCACCCCATACATTACTCTGATCTCTTAATTCGGGCGATATCATCTCAGCAGAAAGTCGATCAATAATACCATTCAGCGCAGGAGTATTCTGAGCAGTAAAAATTCCTTGGCGACTTTGAAAAAAAGCTATTACCGAACTGATAAATTTCAAACCCTCTATATAGTTTTCACTGGTAAAATATGCTGAAAATAATAGATATATATTGACTTCAACGGGTGGGTTCAATTTGGTAAAACCTCCGCTGGAAGTAGGCTTATAGCTTCCGGTATTACTTCTGTTGCGTTCAGCCTCTATACTAACAAGTGTAACGATTATTTTATCGGCCTCCTGTATCGCAATGCTTCCGTCGGCATTCACAAGGTGAGACATCACTGCCTTTTCCTCTGTAAGATTGTGTTTCGACATAAGAAATCGATTGAGTTCCGTAACTATAGATGGGACTACTTCGTGGATCATAAAGAGAAAAGATTGTGTCTCGTAAGAATGACGAGATGAAGAGGAAAGAAGAAAGATTTGAAGAGGAAAGAGTTCTTAATTTGAAAATAAGTCAATTTGAAAATTTGAAAATAATCAGTAAACTAATAAGTTTGAGCCGATGGAGAAATGGGGTCGCCAGCAAATTATAACTTAAGTTTTTACAATTAATTCCACCAATATGCTTACTTCTGAATTAAAATCAATCCTCCGCTGGCACTTCAGGTGGTTTACTCAATGTCTTTATAGCCATAGCGATAAAACGCATAATATATATGCCTAAAAAAGAGGCAAAATAACCAATGAGGTACATCCAGAAAATGTAATTATTTTCCGAATCACTTAGGTTTACAACTTCGCGGGTGTAGCCAAAAAACCACAGAAAAACAACTCCCAATGGCAAAGAGGCGATGAGTGCAACAATCAGCCAAATAAATTCTCTTGCAATTACTTTTCCCATGTTATCGGGGTATTTATATATGTATAATGATTTATGGCAATTTCTCGTGATTCTTATTTACCAAAGAAGTAGCAAGCCATATGAGTATGCCTCCAAGTATGATTCCAACCAGGAAAGCTGAAATATGATTCTGAAACAATCCTAGCCAGCTACCCAAAACCATGATTAAAACGGTAAAAATGGTAATGTAAAATATCCTGAAAGCACCACTGTAAAACATTACATCGCGCACTCTCCAATCGAGCAATGAGAAAACAAAACCAACCGCCATAAAAACCGTGATAAAAACCAAGGTGGCAAAAATGAGGTTTGCATTCCGTTTCATCTGATAAGCCACTGTGTAATGAATCTTGTTGCTCTTCGATATTTTAAAAGTTTCGAATTTTTCAGTTTCTGGATTCCAAACAGTTTTTGCCGCTACGCGCTCTTCGAGGGTTTCCCAAAGTTCGTTGTAACCATGATCGTAACTCAATGCCCAAACTGCCACGCCGCCCAGTTTCATATCGAAGGCTTTGTCAATTTTTAAGGAAAGGCTTGTAGAGTTGTCGAAAAATATTTCCTGATAAGGCCCAATACTGTCCGAAACGGTTGCAATCATTGTGTTTCGCCTTTTATCGTAACGTACTGTAGCCGTTCCGTTGCGAATCAGGTTACGAATCTGTGCATAGGACAGATAACCCAAAAATTCCTGCGGACCTCTGGTTTGCCATACCGAACCATAATATGGAAGTCCCAAGACAAGACTGCTGCTGTGTTTCTTTCCAATTGCCCTGGCATAACGTTCTACAGCTCTGCTGATGTCATCAGTCACAGTATCTGTTTTTGATAAAATACCGCCAAGTCCGTTAAAAACATCAAACTCATAAATTGAAACGGTATCCCATTCAGGTTTGAACAAAAAGAAATTTACCCTGTCCTGTGCTTGATAGTATTTTGCCAGTTCTACTCTGCATGCTGCTCTGCGCAAGGTCTGACGGATATTAGCATTATTGAGCAGGGGTTCATAAAGTTGTATTACCCGCAACACATCGCCAAGTTCGTACTTGTTGTATTCAAGGTTTTCGATTCTGGATGCAAGTATAAAAGCATTGAGCGTATCGAGAAGCTTGTTCATATAATCCTCATTCTGTATCAGCTGTATCGACTGAATGGTACCGGGTGAACGTAAAACAGAATCGAGATTAGTAGATTGGGAATAAGAAAGATAACTCCCACGTACAGCAGCATCATCGCTGAAGAGCGGCGATAGTGCCCCTTTTCCAACACCACCTGGTCTCAGGTGAAAATTAAAGCCTGAGATGATAAAAACATCGACCCAATTCTGTAAAAAACCCATATCATAAATCTTCTCCGTATCGTACAATGGAAGGGTCATCGCAATGGTAAAGTTGTTATTGTGTTCTCTCAGCTGAAAAGAAAGCTCTTTTACAAATTCAAGAAAATCTTCCTTGTATTCATTGGGTATCTCTTCAAAGTTAATTTCTATACCGTCGCCACCTGCAAAATCCAGTACAGAAATAAGACTGTCAATTAGGTTTTGCTGCACCTTTCGGGGAGAAGTAAAAAATATTTCAGCGTTTTCGGAACGATGACAACTCAGCGTAAGAAGAACTTTACAGGAATCCTTTTGAGCCATCGGTATGAGTTCCGAATTTTTAAAATCGAAAATTGCCTGAAAATTTTGATACCCGCCCGTAAATGGATTTAATTCGTAAGCATAATAGGCAACATGGGTCAACAGTTTAAAATTGTAACTCCTGAATGCATCGCCGGCATAGTAAGGATGCCAACCCCAAACAATTACATTTTGTTCTTCAAGAATTTGCTTACGGTGGCGGTGAATACGCCCGGGCGTTTTTAGCAAATCATCAAAACCGGCAGGAGCTCTGTAGCGTCCGTAACGTCCTCTATTGATTTTCTGCTGGGCGGCCTCGGTGGGCATTCCCCAGTATTTTCGGGATAAAGTGTTAAAACGATTCCTGTTTAACTCCTCTACAACTTTGTTTTCAACTTTAATATCTTTTTCACGAATGATGGAAAGGCGCTCTTTGGTCAATTGCTCCATTGAGTCGCTCATTCTTTTTAGTTCCTCGGGGTTTGTTTTTATAATCTTTTTATCCCCAAGGCCCTGAGCATAAGCATGGCATGCCAGCAATTGAAAAAGCAGCAGCGCCAAGAAATACTTAAGATTTATATGTATTTTTAAAAATTTCATAATGTCTCTTTAGGGCGCTTTTGATTTCTGTTTCTGAAGAATAACAATCACGCCATAGGCAAAAAATGCCCCCAAAATTACTCCAACCATGAGCATAAACCTTTTTCCGGAAAATAATCCGAAATAAGAACCAAGCAATAATATCAAAACTGAGAAAAAACCAAGGAAAAGCATTCTGAAAAATCCGCTCTGAAAAAGCCTGCGGCGTGCTTCCGAATTCAACAAGGCCATGCAGAAACCAGCAGCTGCAAAGATTCCCCAATACAGCAGCACAGTGAGCATAACCGGGCTCCAGCGTCTGGCCTTTTTCGACACAGCAGTTATCTGTTCGAAACCCTTTACCGGAGGTATTTTTATGGTAGTAAATTCATCTTCTATTACAGTCCATACATTGTCGAAACCCTCGTCATAACCCAGTGGCCAAATTCCAACTCCGCCCAGTCCATATTCCTGCAAGAAACGGAATTTGTGGCGAAAAGTCTGTACATCATCGAAAAGCAGTTCAGTCTGAATGATTGTTCTTCCCCTGTTAATTGTATCTAATTTTTGCCATACATAGACATAATAATTTGAATCAAGCCTTATGAGGCCACTGTCTTTCATTACATAATCGTACTGAATTTTGCTGTAAGGTACATATTCAAGCAGCTCATGCCCCTTGTCGTCAGTTTTCCAGAGTGTTCCATAATTTGCAAGAGCCAATATGAGCCGATTAGCATGGTAGGGTCCAATCGATGCAAGATATCTTTCCACTACAGAGCGCAAATCTTCTTCGCCCGATGCAGGAGAAAAATTGAGCGGAGACACCGGTTTTTTAACCACACCAGTCGATGATTTTGGATCTAATTGAAAGTCAAAGCCTTTTATGATAAAGAAATCGATGTCCTTTATCATTTTACCCAAATTAAAAATATTATTCGGGTCGTAGGCAGGAACGCTCATACAGACGGAATAATTGGGATTTACGCCTCTCAGGTTAAAAGAAAGTTTCTTGACAAATTTGTAAAACTCATCCTGATAAATAGCAGGTACATTTTCAAAATTTATCTCAATTCCATCAGCTTTTGAAGTATCCAAAAGATAGATAAGCCTGTCGATGAGATGCTGACGGGCAGCAGCATTGGATGGCTCTAAAAATACCGTATTATTTTCTTCGCTATGACTGGTGATTGAGAGCAGTACCTTACAGTCTTTTTTATGTGCAGTAGGTACAATACCGTTTGCAGGATCTTCTCCGCCTAAAAAATCGTTAATAACAAGTGTGTCCAGCGCATCACCTGTATAGGGGTCGATATCGTAAGAATAATAGGCAATTGCCGTAAGTAATTTGTAGTTATAGGATTTATAGGAAGACCCGTTAAAATGTGGGTGCCAACCAAAAATTGTTACAAACTGATTTTCATTGACTAACTTTGGAAAACGATATTGCGAACTGTCAATCTGTCGCATCGAATCGAGCATACGCTCATACTCCAGTTTCAGTTTCAACTGTTGGGCACTTGGCAACATCCACCATTGTGCGAACAAGTTTACAAAACGGGTTTTATTTTCGGCATCTTCCAGTCTGTTTTTCAGTTCCTGATCCCGTATGAGCTCATCCATTGTTGGCTTTGCGTCTTCTCTCCTACGGTTTTGCATGGAGCGACCGGGTAGCTCTTTCAGATCCTGGCTAGTCGTTCTTACTTCATTTTTCAGGGTTGATTTCTGTTTCGATACCTCTTCTCTCAACTCTGATGTAGCTCTTTTTTCCAGTTTTTTACTTAATGCCTCGGCAGGTTTCACCGATATCTGTGCAATTAGAGCGGATGCCGGAGTGAGCATCAGCAATAAAAACAGGTATTTATATATTTTTATAAGTAACATTCTAGGGTCTGTTGTGGGTCTTTGCGGCTATTCTGCTGGAACTTCGTAAAATTCTACTGCTTTTTTGATAAAAATTTCCTGTATCCGTTCACGTTTAATAATCTGCAGATTTTCTTTTTTCTCCAGCTTATATTTTGCAATCATCAGATATACAGGTGCTTTTGTAGTTGTATTAAAATTTCTAAAACATAATTTGACTTTCTGATATTTTCCGGCTTTGTATACCGGGATTACTCCATAATATGCAGGATTGGCATCATTGATTGAGAGTTCAGGATTTTCCGCATTGGGGTCGCAGAATGCAAAACGAACACTTTTGGCAACAGTAGCGCTACTTGCCGGCAATTTTTGGGTAAGTCCCATTCCATAGGCAAAAAGAGGCTCGTTAACGCCCTGTAGTGTCCAACTTGGCGGTGGCGATGCTTTCAGTTTATCGTATTCTTTTTTGGCCGAAGCTCCTACCCCAATCCAGTAGACAGCAAACTGATATTTCTCTCCATCAATTAAAAGTTCGGTAAGACAGGAATCAGCTTTTGATTTAAAATCGAGTGAAGGCTGAAGCTCGAAACTTTTTTCAGAAATATCAGGAAGGCTGGTTGTATCGGCAAAAGCGTTTCTGAGGGTATCGACCGTGGTTGTAACGATAATGTCGTCCAAAATTATGGTGTCTCTTGTGCTCTTTTTGGGGTATTTCTCAATTTTGATTCGGACATTTTTTTTGAAAATGCCATTGTTTCGAAAAATAAGGTTGTAGTTCCCATCTTTTGAAACCAAAAAACCGCCCCTTTCAATTCTTCTGATTTTTTTGGCCTGCATTTTAAATTGATTTGCCGGCATTTCAATTGTAAGTCTGCTCAATTTTTTTCCACCGACAACTTCAACATTCATGAGTAATTCCTCTCCTGTTTTCAGTTCATAAGATTTAACCAGACTTTTAAAAGGCTTTATCTCCTCCATCTTATCGAAAAGGATAACCCTTGCATCCATTGCCTGAGCATTGGCAATAGCAGTATACAAAGCCAACAGGCCGAAAATCAACAGGCTGCGGGTATGTATTTTGGGTAGGTTCATTTCCTGTGTGCAGGGTCTTGGTTAAGTTATAATATTGGGTCCTTGAGCCGGGTTCTTGAGGATAAAAACCAAACTTTTCTAAAGCAAATACATCTGGCAAATAATTCTTAAATAATTGATTACCAATTTGATAAAACAAATATTTAATTAAAATTGTCAAATATAAGTGTCTGCAGGTCTTAACAGACAGACCAAAATAGTGCTTTTTTTAAAATTATATTCAAAAATGAAAAAGCTTTTAAAATATTTTATCGAAAACTTTACAATTACTTCATTTTCTCATTGCTTATGAGTGAAATATCAATAAGGAGTTTTATCAACTTTCTGTGCCCAATGTCTGAAAAGCTCCAATGCCTCATTCCGTAAAATTTCATGGAATGGGATACTTCTTTCGTCGAGTGAAGTTGAAACCTCCCTGTAAATGAAATCATCGTCAAATTCGATACCTGCTGCATCTGCCCGATTACAGGCAAAATAAACAACTTTGGGTCTTGCCCAGTATATTGCGCCAAGGCACATGGGACATGGCTCGCAGGATGTATAGAGTTCGCAGTCGGCCAATTGAAAATCACTAAGTTTTTTACAGGCATCTCTTATGGCCATTACTTCGGCATGGGCTGTAGGGTCCTTGAGCAAGAGTACCTGATTGTGACCACGGCCGATTATCTGTCCATCTTTTACCACAACTGCTCCAAAAGGACCGCCCTCATTGGCAATCATACCTTTACGGCCTTCTTCTATGGCAGCCCGCATAAATTCAATATTCATATTTTTTAGTTTTAAATTGGCTTCAAATATCAAAAAAAATGTCAATTCTCTGATGTAAATTATAAAAAAATTACAAGATTTACGTTTGATTGAAAATATTTAATTTTCAACGCTGAAAAACAATTTTATGAGAATATTATTTCTGCTCTTCTTAATCTGTACAGGATTCATTAACAATATTATATCCCAGGATTTAATACCCTACAACAAAAACGGGAAATGGGGCTATGCCGATAAAAATATGAACATAGTTATACCATGTACATATGATGAGGCATTGCCATTTTACGAAGACAGAGCACTTGTTGTCAGTTACAATGATTCGATGATAGACAAAAGACGCGAATTTTTTATAGATTCAAAAGGCAATATTGTATTTGAAACTAAAACAGCGCACAGCAAAGACTATAGTGCTACCCGGTTTATGAATGGCGTTACATTGATCGAAAATTACAGGAGTGAGGACCAAAATAGCCTAAGCATGGTTGACAAAAATGGCAAAGAGTTAAAAAAATTTAAAAACAGCTCATTGACCTACGAATTTCTGGGCTACATGTTTTACTGCCAAAGTTTCAACAAACATGGCTTTTATATTTCAAATTATTATGGCGAACAAGATAACAGTACTTTTATTTACAGTGATGGGCATTTAAAAAATTTTGATTCGCTTACAATAAATCCTTTCATAGGTGCATATGCTATTGCATTCGTAGAACCAAATTACCGCTTAATTGACAGCAGTGGCCAAACATTGTACAAAACCGATAAATATGCGTTGCTTAGCTTTTATGATGGCCTGCTAAGAGTTAAGGGTAAAGATGATAAATATGGATTTCTAAATCAAAAAGGAAAAGTTATTATTAAGCCTAATCTGAGTTTTGCAGATGATTTCTCGGAAGGACTGTCAGTTTTTGGTGTAAAAGATCCAAAGGGTAATGAATACAAATTGCTCTATGGGTATATGGATAAAAAAGGCAAGGTAGTACTTCCTGCAATTTACGATAAGGCCTATAATTTCAGCGAAGGCCTTGCCGATGTTGTACTTGGAGATTCCTTGTTTTTTATCGATAAAAAGGGTCATAAACTGCTTAGATTTAAGTTCGATAATAGTTTATATGAATATACTCATGGATTTAAAAATGGTTTGGCCAAGATTGTCCAATATGCTAAAATTGCCTGGATAGACAAAAATGGAAATTATGTCATCCCTCCCCTATATTCAGGCTTAAATTTGGGTAGTCCGATGAATACAATCTATAATTTTGAACAAGGTCTTATTCAAGGTGTCCTGCCTGAGATAGGGCTGGTTTATTTTGATGAAGAAGGCAGTCCATATTATGAAAGACCCTACTCAATTCTCAGCAAAAACGAAAACAAAATTATGTATTCAAGTCCGCATCCCGATAGCCTATCAGACAACAATTGGTTTTCATACGAACGAGTAGCAGATGTTAAAAATTTCAGCGGAAAGTACCTAAAAACTTCTAATCAGGAAACTGAGTGGATTCAAATAGAAGAACCTTACGTTAAAGGTTATGCTTTAGCAAAAGACTATAATACAATATGCTATTCCATTAAACGCAAAAAAGGAACAAAGATCTACAGTGACGAAAAAGGCGAATCAGTACTCGATTATCTACCATTCCGCTTTCAGCTTCATTCCGATAAAGAAATTCCAAATTTCGATCAGTTGCCGGATGGTGCAAACATCCCTCTGATTTATCTCCAAAGTAATTACGGAGATGATGCTTACAAAACAGTTTTTGTCAGAAAGGGGGATATTGAAAAAATGGTGAAGCCACAATAAAGTTTTGAGAAAAAACCTAAGAATTAGAATTAAAAAATATCAAATTCAACTTAAAAATATCACTTTGATGAGAAATCTAATTTTGCTGCTGCTTTTTTATACCTTTTTGGTTAACAGTATTATATCCCAGGATTTAATACCCTACAATAAAAATGGAAAATGGGGTTATGCCGATAAAAACATGAATGTAATCATACCCTGTACTTACAATTATGCAATGCCATTTTACGAGGACAGAGCACTCGTTAAAGTTTACGATGATTCTTCCTACCTTAGTCGCGAATATTTTATTGACAAAGAAGGTAAAATAATCTTCGGTACCTTTTCTACATCATCTTCAGATTTTAGCGCTACGCGTTTTCAACATGGATTGACATTGATTGAAAATTACAATGGAGCAGAAAACAGTGTAAGTCTTGTCGACAAGTATGGGAAAGCGTTAAAACGAATTGAGCGCGCTTCGCTCCAGTATGAACTTGGCACAAAAGGCTACAGCAACAGTTTTAATAATCTTGGCTTTTATGTCACAAACAACTATTCAGGCTCTAATAACTGTACATTTGTTTACAAGGACGGCAGTACAAAAAAATTGGATTCCATAAACGTAGATAAATTCAATGGAAAATATGCTACTGCCAGTTTCAATCAGCGCTCATTTTTGATAGACAGCAGCGGCAAAAAAATTGTAAGTACCGATAAGTATGATATCATAAGTTATTCTGAGGATTTATTGCGTGTAACTAACATAGAACAGCAACATGGATTTTTAAATTTAAAGGGAAATGTTGTAATAAAGCCAGAACTTGAGTTCGCTGATGATTTCTCGGAAGGGCTAGCTGTTTTTGGCGTAAAAGATCCAAAGGGTAATGAATACAAACTGCTCTATGGTTACATGAATAAAAAAGGCAAGATAGTGCTGCCTGCAATTTATGATAAGGCTTACAATTTCAGCGATGAACTTGCCGATGTTGTCATTGGCGATTCTTTATTTTTTATTGATAAAAAGGGTAATAAAATCCTGAGATTCAGATCCAAATTTAATTTAGATTATAATTCATTTGGCGATATGTTCGAATATACACATGGATTCAAAAACGGCATTGCCATAATTATTCAAAATAATAAATTCGCCTGGATAGACAAAAAAGGAAATTATGTAATTCCTCCACTTTATATTGGCTCTAACCTTGGTAGTCCTGTGAATACTGTGTACGATTTCGACGGAGCTGTCACTTTAATTAACCTGCCTAATCAAACTGAGTGTTATATTGATGAAGAGGGAATTCCCTACTACGAAAAACCATATTCAATTCTCTGTAAAAATGTGCACAGCAAACAGTTTACAAGTATGCAGCCCGATAGTATTAAAAACGAGCCTCTTGAAAACTACAACCGTTTAACTTATGTTAAAAGTTTTACTGACAAATATTTTAAAAGCACTGATCCGGAAACCGAGTTTATTCAGATTGAGGATTCCTATACAAAAGGCTATGTTTCGGCAGAAGATTATTACACAGTTTGCTACTCAATCAGGGCCAAAAAGGGTGCAAAAATCTACCGCGATGAAAAAACTGAAACAGTACTCGATTATCTGCCATTCCGATTCCAGTTACATTCCGAAAAAGAAATTCCAAATTTTAATCAACTAAGCGATGATACAAGGGTAGCGCTCATCTATTACGATAGCTTTTACTTTACCGATGAAAAGGGCTATCAAACAGTTTATATCAGAAAGGGGGATATTGAAAAAATGGTGAAGCCAAGGGGTGAATAAATAAGAGAAAAAATAAGATTGTCAGCTTATTTATGAGAATCAAGGGTTGAAAGCTAGATAATATTTATTGTAAAATGCTGTAAAACAATTATATGTCACCCCTACAGGGCTTTTTTCTAATTCAATCTAATTTTTTCTAAGCACATTCGACTCCTAATGGAGCCATTTTTGCTCCATCGGAGCAATATGTTCTTAGAAAAAAGGCAAAAGCAGATTTTAAGCCCTGTAAGGGTGACCTGTTTTCGATAAGACAAATAAAGTTAAATGTCATATCATCAAAATTTTAAAATGAGTTAATTTAAGGAAATTAATATATTTCTAACCTTGATTCGAATAATATCTTAATTCGTAATAACTTCTAACAAAAAATTAAATTTTAACAATATGAAAGTAACCGTAGAATATGATCTCGACGATTATGATAAAAACGACAAAATGAAACTTGAAATGGCCATGCAGGCAGAAAATATGCATTGGGCCTTATTTGAATTTGGATATAATACAAGAAAACGTATTGAGTGGGAGCTCGATAATAAGGAACTCAGCAAATACGAGGTGCTGGATCTGGTTTTTGAAAAATTCGGAGAAATATTGGAAAATCATCATATTGATTTGTCGAAATGGTAATTCTAATTTTATCCTTTAGGAGAGTTATAAGCTATTCGACTATTTATATATAATTATGCGATTGTATTCTACTATTTATATATAAAAATGTGATTAGCCTCAAATCAATAAAAAAGGAGTCGCCAAAACTTGACAACTCCTTTCCTATTCTATGCGCTTTAAGCGAAAATATTATTTACGCGTAATAATCAATTGCTGTACTTTCTGTACCCCATCCGCAGTAATTTCTACCATGTACACAGCGGCAGGAAGATCAGAAACATTCAGACTGTGCTGAACATTCATTACTTCGCTATATTCGGCAGATTGGATAATCTGGCCGAGGCTGTTTACCAAACGGATACGTACATTGGCAACTGTACCCAATTCTACAGCAACCATAGTTTGCTTATCGGTAGGATTGGGGTCACCCCTACGGGGCTTAAAAATTTTTGTTTACATCTTAATACTAAGAACAGGTCGCTCCTCTGGAGCGAAAAATGGCTCCGTAGGAGTCAAATGTTCTTAGCTATAATTGAATAAGTTGAAAAAAAAGCCCCGTAGGGGCGACCTGTTTGATTGTTTAACAAGGTTTTGTGAATATATTAGTTTTATAAAATCCAACCCTTGATTCGCATTATATATCATAATTCAATACCGGCATCAACCATTTTTCGGCCTCATCTACACTCATGCCTTTTCGTTCGGCATAAGATTCTACCTGATCTTTTTCGATATTGCCCAGACCGAAGTATTTAGACTCAGGATGTGAGAAATACCAGCCACTGACCGAGGCAGCGGGATACATGGCACAACTTTCAGTCAATGAAATTCCGGCACGTTTTTCAACTTCAAGTAATTGGAAAAGAGTGCGCTTTTCGGTATGATCGGGACAGGCCGGATAGCCCGGTGCAGGACGAATGCCCTGATATTTTTCATCGATGAGTTCTTCGTTGTTCCACTTTTCATCGGCAGCATAACCCCAATAGTTTTTTCGCACCTGTTCGTGAAGATATTCAGCAAAAGCCTCGGCAAAGCGGTCGGCGAGTGCTTTTAGCAAGATGGCGCTATAGTCATCATTTGCCGCTTCAAAGCTTTTCACATGAGGCTCAATTCCAAGACCGGCGGTGACTGCAAAACCTCCGATGTAATCGGATTTTCCGCTTTCTTTTGGTGCAATAAAATCGGCCAATGAGTTATTGGGCTGTCCCTCTGCTTTTTCGCGCTGTTGACGCAAATGATGCAGTTTGGCAATCAATTCTGTGCGCGATTCATCGGCATAAAGCTCCAAATCATCGTCTGCTACAGAATTTGCAGCAAAAAATCCCAAAACAGCCGAAGCCTTAAACCATTTTTCTGCAATCAATTTGTCCAACATTTCCTGTGCATCGCGGTAAAGGTTTGATGCCGTCTCCCCTACTACCTCGTCGCTGAGGATAGCTGGAAATTTGCCCGCAAGCTGCCAACTTTGGAAGAAAGGTGTCCAGTCGATATAAGGTCTCAAAACAGCCAAATCCATATCCTCAATAGTTTTTACACCAAGGAAAGTTGGTTTTGGCGCAGTGTAGTTCTCCCAATCGAGACGGATTTTATTTTTACGCGATTGTGCATAGCTTAGGTATTTTTTCGCAGAGGTACGTTTGGCACGTTGTTCTCTTATCAATTCCTGATCATTTACAATAGCGTTGAAGTATGCTTTACGATCGCTTTCATTTTCGGCAAGTAAAGAACTCGCTACCGATACTGCACGCGAGGCATCGAGTACATGTACCGATGTGTTGTCGTATTGAGGGGCAATTTTTACGGCGGTATGTGTTTTAGAAGTCGTGGCGCCACCAATCATCAGCGGAATTTTGAAACCAAGGCGCTGCATTTCTTTGGCGACATAAACCATTTCATCCAAAGAGGGTGTAATAAGCCCGCTGAGTCCGATAATATCTACTTTGTGTTCCTGAGCGGCTTTTAGAATTTTATCGCATGGCACCATAACGCCGAGGTCGATAATCTCAAAATTATTACAAGCCAATACAACACCTACGATGTTTTTTCCGATATCGTGCACATCGCCTTTAACGGTGGCCATCAGGATTTTACCTTTTGATGAAGACTCCGTATTTCCGCTTTTGAGCTTTTCGGCTTCGATGAAGGGTAACAAATGCGCCACTGCCTGTTTCATGACACGGGCCGATTTTACCACCTGCGGCAAAAACATTTTACCTGCACCAAAAAGGTCGCCGACAACGTTCATTCCGGCCATGAGTGGTCCTTCAATAACCTCGAGCGGACGCGCATAATTCTGACGGGCCTCTTCGGTATCTTCTACCACAAATTCACCCAGACCTTTGACCAATGCATAAGAGAGTCTTTGTTCTACGCTACTGTTTCTCCAGCTGAGATCCACCTCGCGTTTTTTGCCCGCATCGCCTTTTACGCGCTCGGCATATTCGGTGAGGCGTTCGGTAGCATCTGCCCTGCGGTTGAAAATCAAATCTTCGCAAAGTTCGAGCAATTCTTTGGATATATTTTCATAGACCTCAATCATACCAGCGTTGACAATTCCCATATCCATTCCAGCCTTGATGGCATGGAAGAGGAAAACCGAGTGCATCGCTTCGCGAATTACATCATTACCACGGAAGGAGAAAGAAAGGTTTGAAACACCACCACTTATTTTCACAAGGGGCATTGCCTCTTTAATTTGACGAGTGGCCTCTATAAAATTGATTCCGTATTCATTATGTTCTTCGATACCGGTACCGATGGCAAAAATATTTGGATCGAAAATGATATCCTGAGGCGCAAAACCTACCTGTTCGGTCAATATTTTATAGGCTCTTTTACAGATTTCGACTTTGCGTTCAATCGTATCGGCCTGTCCTACTTCATCAAAAGCCATTACAACCGTAGCTGCGCCATATCTTTTTACGAGTTTGGCCTGACGGATAAATTCTGCTTCGCCCTCTTTCAAAGAAATTGAGTTAACAATTGCTTTGCCCTGAACGCATTTCAAACCTGCTTCGATGACTGTCCATTTCGAAGAGTCGATCATTATAGGCAGTTTAGAAATATCAGGTTCGGATGCGATGAGGTTGAGGAAGAGCGTCATAGCTGCGACTGAGTCGAGCATCCCCTCATCCATATTTACATCAATAATTTGTGCACCACCCTCGACCTGTTGTCTTGCAACGGCCAAAGCCTCTTCGTAATTACCATTTTTGATAAGGCGGGCAAACATTTTAGAACCAGTGACATTGGTACGTTCGCCGACATTGATAAAGTTAAAATTTTCGCGAACAATAAGCGGCTCCAAACCACTGTACATCGAATAAGTAGGCTGAGTTTTAAGATTTCTCACAGGCAAGCCCTGCACTACCTCGGCCATACGGCGGATATGATCTGGTGTGGTTCCGCAGCAGCCACCTACAATATTAACAAAGCCACTATGCGCAAAATCTTTTATGAGCACTGCCATTTCATCAGCCGACTGGTCGTACTCGCCCATTTCATTGGGAAGTCCGGCATTGGGATAGGCAGAGATGTAACAATCGGCCATATTGGAAAGTGCCTCGATATAAGGGCGCATTTCGGCAGCACCAAGGGCACAGTTCAATCCCACACTAAACAATTTTGCATGGCTGATAGAAATCCAAAAAGCCTCTGCTGTTTGTCCCGAAAGGGTACGTCCGCTGGCATCGGTGATAGTACCCGAAACCATGACAGGATATTTTATGCCAACCTCTTCACAGTATTTGTCCACTGCAAAAAGTGCAGCTTTACAGTTTAGGGTATCGAAAACCGTTTCGATTAGGAACATATCAACGCCACCTTCTGCAAGCGCTTTTGCCTGTTCAAAGTATGCCTCGGCCAATTCATCGAAGCTTGTTGCGCGAAAACCCGGGTTGTTTACATCGGGCGAAAGTGAGGTAGTTTTATTGGTTGGCCCAATGGCGCCGGCTACAAAACGTGGCTTGTCGGGATTGAGGTTGTTGTAATAATCGGCTGCCTTGCGTGCGCACTGCGCTGAGGCAAAATTTAGTTCGTAAACCAAAAATGCCATATCGTAATCTTCCTGCGAGATAGTTGTGGCATTAAAAGAATTGGTTTCGATGATATCGGCACCGGCTTCAAGGTACATTTTGTGCACCTCTTCCACATATTGCGGCTGCGTGATACAGAGCAGGTCATTATTTCCTTTGAGGTCGCGATGAAAATCGGCAAAAC
>JBIPOO010000022.1:0-28244 GCA_044379045.1 Saprospira sp. | reverse complement strand
TTGAATACCGATACGAATCCGGCGTTTAGATATATTCATCTAAAGATGGCAATTTTTTTTAAGCTATGCTTGATGATTTTGAACAGCTTAGCATCTGTTTTGATTAGATCTTGCCCTTTTTTCTTTCTTGTATTTCGTCAAATATTTTTTCATAGTCTTTAAATTCTGTCCCTAAAAGCCGGTCCCAAATTCGAAAATGAACACCATAATTCCCATTGAATTTACTATGATGCATGTTGTGATGTGTGCTTGAAGTCAGTAATTTGCCAATACTTTTATTCCACCAGCTCGGGAAAAATTCGTAAACATTATAAATTCATTCGTCTTTTTGTTTGAGCAAAGATTTGAAATAGTAAAATTCTTTCAGAAAGTTTTTCTTCTCAATGGAAAATAATTGACAGCTTTTTGCACCTCCCAGGAATTTTGATGCCGAGATACTTAGCGCTTTGTCCTCTTTGTAATAAATAATATAATTGTTGCTGGGTGGTAAAGAACTTCTGATATCCGGGTCTGACAAATGATAGGTAACACAGACTAGTGAATCGTTTTTAACGTAAAACAAAGCATGCTCACAAGAATAATGTTTGTAATGAATAGCCACTAATTTGTCTTCGTGGAAACCCATATTGACATTTCTGTAGTTCAAGCTGTCATTAAACGTTCTGATCTTTATATCATATCCGGTACTTAACAAAGCATCAATTCCTGCAACATAGATACTATCTGCTTCATGCTGCGCATTGGCTTGAAAGAACAGGAAGAGGAGGGGTAAAATGTAGATTATCTTGTACATTACTTTTTTTTAAGACCCAGATTGCTTTTTTTGTCAGAAATTCCCCTTGATAAGTATAAAGGATACCCTAATTCGCTTAGTCTTTTTGTTGGTGCTTTATGTGAAATGCCAATCCGATTTGTGTAGTTAATATTCCTGTCCAATTTTTACAACTAAGTCCTCTTGTTTGATTAATTACGGCTTCAGTATTAGGTGAATAGAGGTAAGGTGTGTATGCAATTGATATAAATGGAGATACATACATTTTGCTTTTTAATTTTAAATAATAACCTGTTTTTAAACAGATGTCAGCACCCATACCAAATGCTTTTGAGGTGGTTTCGTCATAATCAAAAGGTTCACCATTTTCATATCTGAAAAGACCGCTTGATTTTGCCGAAATAATCAAATCAGTATATAAGCCATTAAACTTTTCATTACTTTCGTAATGGAGTACATAACCTAAGTTTATGAAATGAAGATTTAAAGTATTTTCAAAGTTTTCATTTTCAGCCAAACTTCTAAAATAGGAGTAGGAAAGATTTACCCCATGTTTAAAATTTTTATTCGATTTGAAAATATAAGTTAAAGTAGCATTTAAACCGTTGTTTATTAAGGGTTGTCTTTCTGTGTTAAAGGGACGGCTAAAGTTGTAAGTTTGAATGGCTTTGTCCCACTCATTTGAATATAAATAGTTATATGAAAGGTCTGTTTTAAATTCTTGTGCAATTAAAAAGCTGAATTTCAACAGCAATAAACTTAACAATACTAATGTTCTCATTTTTTGATGTCATTTAATATATTGATAACTTCTCGATACCCAGTTTCTATGGCACCGTGTACAGTTTGATGATGTCCGTTAGTATTCATGGCTTCACCAGCAAAATATAGTTTTTTACTTAGCGCTTGAGCAGCAATTTTTCTGGCATCTCCCATGCCAATTGTGCTGTAAGAATATGCACCTCTAACGAAAGGATTTGTTGTCCAGTTTTGAACATTAGAAGCTATAAATGATGCGCTTGCCTGTCCGTTATACATCAAGTCCAATTCTTGTAATAATGCAGCTGTAATCGCTGTGTCACTCCCTAATGCTGTCAAATATTCGGCTTGTTCGCCCATTATAAATGCAAGTAAAATGTTATCGTTTTGTATTTTACCAATACTTTCATCAGCGTATGCAGCGCAAATTTCGCCACCAATTATATTTTGGTCAAAAAACTTATTGCTAAATTTTAGAAAAACTTTCATGCCTGCATCCATTCCTATTTTTGAAAATGCAATTGTTTTTTCATTTGGAAGTGCGGGAATAAATTGAATGTCGCCCGATTTAAGTATAGAAACAGGAACAGTGATAATGACCTTATTTGCGTTGAATATGTTATTATTACTATCTGTGATAATGATTTCTGATTGTGAATAATCAATTTTAGTAATAACAGTATTGAGTAAGATTTTGTCTGTTACTTGACTCGCAATTTGAGTATCTATTAAATCAAAGAAGGTTTCTTGAAATTTAAAATCATCGTCCCCCGAATTCCAATTTTCTTCGTCCAGATTATTTCCAAATACAGAAAGTCGAGAGGCTGCTGCTCCTTGATCACCTGCTATATTTTCTACAATGTACTTATATTCATTGCCTAACCCTCTTTGCAAAGCATAATCTTGATAAGAGATATCGGGTAATTCATCGCCTTCAAAAATATCGGTGTTTTGAGGCAAAGAATTTACCAATTGATTATTGAACCAGTATTTTAATGTACTATCGTCTAAAGTGATTTTAGTTTTTGACTTTTTAATCAAGTCGCCTAAAATATTATTTTTACCATGAAGCCATTGTGCCCCGCTGTCTATAGGAAAATTGGCAAAACCTGTCAACTTAGCAAGTCGTCCGCCATAATTTGCAGAAGCCTCTAAAATTTGAAAATCTATTCCTTTTGATTTTAAAATATATCCGGCATATAAACCAGCAGCTCCTGCACCAATGATTAAAACTTTACCATCATAATTTATGTCTTCAAATAAGGTTTCTTCTCTGCAAGCAGAAAGAAATGTTGAAGGAATAAGAAGTCCGCCTATTGAAAGTAAAGTTGATTGTTTTATAAATTGTCGTCTGTCCATAAGTTAAGATCGTTTGAGTTGCTTAGAGTTTTTTATCGAACAAAAGCCAAAACCAAAATGATTTGTTGGGAATTAGACATTTCATTTAATAAAAATTTGTTTTATCTCACATTTTCCAAATCCCCTCAAAACTGCCATTTTTGAATTCACCTTTTCCTTTTGCCAGAATGGTACAATCGGGCATTTTTTCTGATAATGCTAAAAGTGCTTCCTGCGTGAAATTGTTTTTCCAGATGTCAAGCACAATATTTTTTAAATTTTTCAGGGCAGTTAATTGATCTAAACCCTTTTGCGTAATGGAGGTTTCCTGAATCTGTAAATCCTCCAGCGCTTCTATACCAATCAGGTATTGAACACAATCATCTGTCAATTGTGCATTTTCTTTTAGCCTGAGGTATTTCAGATTTTTAAGTTTTATCAGGTTTTTTATCCCTTCATCGCTGATATTGGTTTCCTGTAGATTTAGATTTTCAAGCTGGCTCAAATTTGACAAAAATGTCAATCCTTCGTCATTTAAATCCGAGCTGTTGAAACTTGCAGATTTCAAATTGCTAAAATAGATCAGGTTCTCTAAGGTCTTGACATTTTTGACGGAGTCACCATATTCAAGGGAAAAATGCTCACTATTTATTTTATAAAATTGTCTGCCAACTTTTATTGAATTTTCCATTGTCTCTTTTGTTGTAGCATATAGATATGAATCAGCCGCTTATCACAACAAATATACAGCATCAGCGCAGACAAGTCAAATTTTGTATTGAAAATCTCAAAAACAATTGAGCTCGTTTTATGTCCTTATCCTTTTCCTGCCCAAGACCCATTTTGTTATCTCCAGAACAAGTAGAATGCCTGAGGAAGCAACTAAAGAAATCAAAAAATGAGATAAGCCCGGATTACTGAAGCGAAAAAGCTGCTGTAGATAAGGTATGTAAATCAACATGAATAACAAAGAAATTGCCCCGCTTATAATTAATAACAATGCAACGTTTTTTTCTGCAATAACGGCCAGGAATGAACGTGTCTTTGATAAGGAACTTAAAACAAGAAAAATATTTCCAAAAATAAGTGCGCTGAAAGCTATAGTTCTAATCTCGCGCTCACTGTGCCCTTCACCAATTTTAAAGGAGGATGCTCACCGTACATTGCCATGTCAAAAATGCTTATTTGTTCGAAAATTTATTTTGTCCACTAAAACTTTTGTCTACTGAGAAGTACCGCAGTTTACCCCTTACGGTTTGCAGATTTGCGATGCGCGGGCTTTTCACCATCCCGAAAGCTTTCGGGATGGATGCCGATAACTGAATTTTTGGCTACCACAATCCAAATAGCTAGCTATCGGTATGTCTGTGGAGTACTGAACCCCGCCTGTTGCAAATGTGCAGTTATGCCTTCGTGCTTTCATTTCTTTAATTCATAGTGACCACCACTTGGATGTTTCCCATCACAGTCGCATGTCAAAAACTCATTAGTTGATACCCAGATAAAGTCAATTTCATTTTTGTTATACCAATTTTCTAATTCGTTTTGAAAAGACTCCCTATGCACAAAATACTTTGTGAGCTCCCAATAGTGGCTTCTTCCACCATCGCAGTCAAGGTCTAAACTAAGTAATTGATCAAAGGTGGGCATTCCTGCTATAATTTCTCTTATTGCTGCGTAGGCAATATCTGCAACAGTATATTTTCTGCCAATTATTGGGACAGTTATATTCGTCTTTGTTGTATCGGTCAGTTTGTTTAGGAGTAAGGGAACTATTTCTTTTTTTTGTTTTACGATTTTCCAAAAAAAAATGTCACCACAACCAAAATTCTTTAAATAGTGGTTAGGGTCTAAGAAAGGTACATCTGTTGTATATTTCAAACTGTCAACCAGTTTTTCGTTGTCCGTTTGCGCAAACGTCAAGCAAGGAAAAAGAAATAATATGTAAGTGAATAATTTCATTGTCTGTTTTTTTAGCATGAGGCACAACGTTTTGCAGATTTTGATGGGCGGGCTTTTTACCACAAATGTTCATACGAAGAACGAATATATGTATGAGCACAAAACAGACCTAAAAAAACTAAACCAATAAAATGGCGGGTATCCATTGGTTCCAAATATTATTCACAAGCACAAGCTGTATATTTATACACATCTACTTTCCAATCGCCATACTTCCCGTTTCCAAGATAAATAGATTTCATAGTTACCGGAGCAAATCCGCAATTACCTTTTGGCCCTTGAATAAAAACTTTAATAAAAAACCATTTATATTTAGGGATGCCATTCAATTCTTTCTCAATCTCAATTTCATTACTACTCTTACTTATTTTGAGCACCTTATACTTACTTTCACCAAAATATTCAGAAAGAACTTTTGAAGCTACCTCTTTAGAAATTTCATTTTCAATGCCATTGAAATTGTTTAATCTGTAGTCTTGGGGGGCAGGCGTAATATTTGCCAGTTCTTGATACAAATTTTCTACTTTTAATTTTATTTCATTTTCAATTTTTGAACTGATTTCATCAAATGGATAATTTGATTCACAGTTTATCTTCAGAGTAGGATATTTTTTAATTTCAAAAGAAGTTCCAACACCAGCAAATTGTTTAAAGCGCTCTAAGTCTTCTTCAGACACGCCAAAATCCATTGTTACTCTTTGCCTTTTTATTCTATCATACACTATAATTGAATATTTTTCAATATGTAATTTCAAATTTCCACCATTTTGACTTTTTAAGCGCTCGATTATCCTGTAATTGAATTCATTGTTGTAGATAGTATTAACCTCTATTGAAGAACTACTTGAATTTGGTAACAAAATACTTTCTCCAGTAATAAGGTTTTTGTCATTCTGTTTTGCTAAAATGCTTATTTTTTCAAACGAACTCGATTCGTCGAAAAAATTAAATTCAACCATTAAAACTTCAGAAGGTTTAAGAGCTATTTTTTTTATTCCTTCGATTGAGAAGTTCAGGAATATGTCTTGCTTAGTTGTAGCGGAAGAAAGACTTTTGATAGCATCGCAATTTTCTTTGCAAGATTGGTCGGTAAACTTAATTACTGTTTGAGCTGAAGTTTTAGAATTTGTTAGGATTAGAATTGCACCCAATAAAAAGGTTAAACATTGATGTTTCATAATTAGTTGTTTTATTTATTTAACTTATGTGTTGAACGTAACGTTTTGCACATTTGCGAGCGTTTTAAGTCCAAGTTATGCATTTGAGCGCAAACCCGCAAAAAAATGGCGCGAATTTGCTGTTAGCGGGTCGTTGTTATATACTTTGTCCAAAGGTTAGCAAATTGTTGTCAGGGTCAAGTAGGGCAAATTCCTTTTGTCCCCAAGGTTTAGTTTGCAAGTGTCCATTTGGATGTATATTTGTTTTGTTGTCAACTAATGACTGGTAAAGATTGTCGATGTCTTTAGTTCTAATATATACTTGTCCATAGTTTATTTTTGGGTCAAGGTCCTTAAACTCAAAAAAATGAATTTCTATATTGTCTTTGCCAATCATTAAATAGTCGCCATAGTCAGCAAGCTCTTTAAAACTTAGATTATTTAAGTAAAATTCTTTTGTGAGAGCTTTGTCTCGCATTGGCAATTTTGGATTAATGTCTGTGAGCATATTTGTTAATTTACTTTGTTATTGTTGTCAATTTTTTTTACGACTCGAGTCGTCTTACAATGCCCGCTAACAGCTGTTTTTGAGCAACTTACCCTAAAACTTGTGAAAATATTCCATATAATAGCAAGGTAAAAGAATCTATAAAAGCCGCAAGTCAGCGCTAAAGACTTAGAATAACAAATGTAGGGTATTGCAATCAAATATGCAAATTGTCTAAGAGAGATTTTATTTTACCTATGCCTTTTGTATTAAAATGCATCTACTATCCCATTTAGTATGTAATTCAAAAAAATAGCCCTTTTTTCTATTTCCCCACAAGCCTTCTCCTTCCCAAAATCAACTTCGTAATTTCCAAAACAAAAAGCATCGTAGCAGCTGCAAGTAATGCAATAATAAAATGACGGAAACCGGGATTTTCGAAGCCAAAAAATCTCTGGAAATATGGCGTGTAAATAAGTAGAAAGAGTATTAAAAATGCAGTAGAAACGATCAATAATAAGGCAATATTTTTTTCTGCCAAGACAGCGAGGAAGCTGCGTGTTTTTGATAAGGAACTAAGAATCAGAAAAACATTACCTATGACCAGGGTAGAGAAGGCAATAGTTCTTATTTCTGCTTCATTGTGCCCTTCGTTGATACTTATAAAATAAACAAAAAGCACCGCTCCAACCAATAAAAGTCCTTTCAGGCAGCTTTTCAATATTTTTTTGAAGCCAAAAAATCGTTTTTTTGGATTTCTTGGAGGCCTTTTCATAATGCCCTTTTCCTCTTTTTCCGATTCGAAGGCTATGGAGCAGACCGGATCGATAATCATTTCGAGAAAAACCACATGAAGTGGCATAAACAGGATGGGTAGGGAGGGAAAAAAGGCCGGAATGAGTGTTAAAATGATAATCGGAATATGAATGGCGATGATATAGGACATCGCTTTTTGCAGATTATCATAAATTCTTCTGCCGGATCTGATTGCAGATACAATAGAACTGAAATTATCGTCGAGCAGTACCAAGGATGCTGCTTCGCGGGCAACGTCGGTTCCTTTGCCGCCCATAGCTATACCAATATCGGCCGCTTTGAGTGCAGGCGCATCATTTACGCCGTCGCCAGTCATGGCTACCACTTCGCCGTTCGCCCTCAGCGCCCTGATAATTCTGAGTTTCTGTTCGGGTACGATGCGGGCAAAAACACTGATTTTTTCAATTTCGCTAACCAGTTCATCATCGTCAATGCTGTTCAATTTATCTCCGCTCATTACCCAATTGTTATGCCTGATACCTGCCTGTCCGGCTATGTTTACAGCTGTTGCGGGATAATCGCCCGTAATCATAATAACTTTGATACCGGCCTCATAACATTCATTTATAGCAGCGGGCACCTCGGGTCTCACCGGATCTTCAAAGCCCAAAAATCCCAGAAAACGGAACTTGCAAGTCTTTAGGGTTTCAGGTACAGTATCGATTTTGTCAACAACTGCTACCGCAAGAATTCGCTGTCCGGCTTCGGCCATTTGCAAGACCTTTTCCATCAGCGTCTTTTTGTCCGACTCCTCCATAGCACATTGGCTGAGTATTGCCTCGGGAGCTCCTTTGCAGTAAAGTCTCTTTTCTGGCTCTTCATGTTCTACGAGTCTGCCGAATGCCAAAAGCTCCTTCTGTAGGGGATATTCTTTTAAAAGCCTGTAGTCATTGACCCTAAGGCTAATTTCTTTTGCAGCGTCGAAAACTGCCTTGTCCATTGGGTCGGCTGCCCTGATATTGGATGCCTGTGCAGCAGCTTTCAAAATTTCAGATAGTTCGTTTTTGCAGTTGTGGAAATCCTCTCTTTTTATGAATTTGTTTTCACAAAAAATATTGACAATCTGCATTTTATTAATGGTGATGGTACCTGTTTTATCGCTGCAGAGCACGGTTGCTGAACCCAGGGTTTCAATGGCACTGGGCTTGCGGGTGAGTACCCTGTTTTGGGCAAGTCTCCATGCCCCAAGTGCGAGGAAAATAGTCAGTACAACCGGGAATTCTTCAGGTAGAATGGCCATCGCTGCGGTAAGTCCGCTGAGTATTGAATTTATAAGATTACCTCTGCTCAAATAAAATCCTAAAATTACTGTTATGCTCAATGCAATGCCAATCATAAACAGCGTTCTTATCAGGATTTTGGTTTCACGCTGCAGGTTGGTGGGGCTTTCTTCAATCAGTTGCAGCGATTTTCCAATTTTTCCGAATGCTGTTTCAATGCCTGTTTTTTCAACAATCATTTTTGCCGAACCCTGAACACTGAGTGTACCACTGAAAACATCAGAATTTAAGGGATCGTCCAATGTTTTGTCAACTGCTACCGATTCTCCGGTCAGGATAGATTCATCCACTTTCAGGTTTAATGATGCTATGATTTTACCGTCTGCCGGAATTCTGTCACCTTCCAACAATAAGACCCAGTCACCTGGCACAATCTCTTTGCCTGGAATGCGCTGTTCTTTGCCGTCTCTGATGACAATGGCTCTGGGTGAAGAAAGCTCGCGCAGCGCTTCTATCGCCCTTTCTGTTTTTCTGTGCTGGTAAAAAGTGATGAAGATAACTGCGATAACCCATGACAGCAGAAATGCACCTTCTGTATAGTCGCCCAAAACCATATAAAGGCTTGCACAGCCAAGGAGTAGCAGGAACATGGGCTCTTTTATCACTTCTTTGATAATCTGCAAAACATTTTTTGCTTTTGCCGATGGCAATTCATTATACCCGTATTGTACCAGTCTTTCGGCTGCTTCTGTTGAGCTTAGTCCTTCCGTCATTTCTTTAAATTTAATGTAAAGATAGGAAAGAATGAATGCTCAGGAATGTATGTTTGTCATCTTTGGAAAGACAGAAGCTTAGCGAAGGATAAAAACCGAAAATTTTATTTTTTATCGAAAACGAAATTAACGCTTAATTTACAATTGAAGTTTTTAAAACCTTTCACAAATTTCATAAATTGTTTTAATATTGCTAATGTTTAAAATGATTTTATTAGGCATTTTAAATAACCTATTGATAAATAACATTTAAAAAAAAATCAAAACCATGAAAAAGCATTTAATGACAATTGTACTATCTCTTTGTGTTGTATCTATTTCATTTGCACAAAAAATTGATCAAAGTTTTTTTGATAAATTTCCAACCTTAGACAAAAGTTATAAAGATAAGGATATCAGGAAAATGGCAAAGGACAAAATTTATTTAACCGATGCTGAAATACCTATAATTTACAGGACATATGATTATAATGAAAACATAATTCCTATTGGAAAACTCGAAACTCCAAAAGCTTATATCTTGGTTTATGGCGCTATTAGTAAAGATGAAGTTGATTTAACATCGGCATTAATTTCCATCAATTCTATCGCTATTTTTAAGAAAAATGGTCAAGTAGTCGATGCATCCCTTAGATCTTTTCTTACATCGAGTAATACTGATTTTTCAGTTAGAAATGAAGCGGAAATAGAGGTAAGAGCTAATGAATATGTTTTCATTTATACGGAAATTGAGTTAGCAACTAAAAAAACAAAGAAAAGAGCTGGTGTTTACTCCGTGAGAAGAAACTATCTTGGATTCGATCGACACGAGGAATAATTTTATAATTCAATCATTGGGTTGGTTTATACAAGGAACTGAAAATTGCACTTGATTTTATTGAACAAATATATTCAACCGGGCTATTTTGACCAGTTTTTTATTGTTGGTAATTGTATAAATTTCTATAAAAACACAATTAAATTTGGAATTTTGGAGCTAAATAACAAAATTGGTACGAGGCTTGATAAGCGAAGGTAGTTCAATGCATAAAATTATCTGAATTGTTAACTTTCTGCTTCTTATCTAAGATTTTAAAAAACAAATAAATTATTATTTTTGCTCAGCCAATATGCCATAATATGAAATTAGCAGGATTTTTAATTGTAATTACAACATTTTCAATGATTTTACTATTCAATGTAGCCTGTGAAAGACCCGTGCCAAAGGATGTAATGTTCTGTAAATCATGGGAGGTATTGGTTTTGGAAAATCCCTTCGACAAGGAATCTGCCAAAATTGTCATGTACCGTGGCGATGAGGTGAAACTTCTTGGAGATACGGTTTATCATACACAAATAGACAGTACAAAAAAGGACAGCAGCGATTTTAATGTAAAAGTTACAGCAAAAAGGGGCGTGGTTGGCTGGGTACATATAAAGGATCTTCAAAAGGAAAGAATCAGCAATAGTAAACCCAGGAAAAAACAATCCAATCCATTGCCTGAAGGACACAATCATGAAGGACACAATCATGCCAAAAAAGAGGAAAAGCCAAAGTCAGATAGTACTATTTTGAAAACAGATAGTCTGAAATCAAGCGAACAAACTATTATTACAGATACTTCAAAATCAATTCAAAACAACTAAATCTATGAAACAATTATTTTTATTTTTTACTTTGACACTTGCATTGGGTCTGGGCAGTTGCTCTCGAACAGTACGCCTGCAAGTAATGCGCCCTGCCGATATTGATGTACCTAAGGACATTCAGGCAATTGCTACAGCAAACCGTTACAAACCAGATAAGCCAAACAGAGTATGGAACGTACTAGAAGGTTTGGTGTCGGGCGAGGGTATCGGGCAGGATAGAAGAGGAGCAGAAGCTTGCCTTGAGGGTTTGTCAAATGTATTGATGGTGTCGCCACGTTTTAAATTTGCACAATTGGCAATTGATTTAAGAGGTACCGGAACACAAAATTTTCCCGACCCGCTTCCTGCCGATGAAGTAAAAAGACTTTGCGAACTCGCAAAATCTGATGCACTTGTAACCATTGAAGCATTTGACTCAGACTCTAGGCTCGACTACGGCAGCAGGGTTAAAAAAGAAAAAGTAAACAATGTAATGTCGGATGTAACTTACCAAACAGTTAATGCAGGCATCAGAGTAACTGTAGGCTGGAGAATGTACCGTGCCAAAGATGGCGCAATTGTAGATCAGTTTAGAATGGTTGAAACTATCAACTTTAACCAGGAAGGAAGAACACGTCAGGAGGCTGAATCGAGATTGCCCGGCCGCGATGCGATGACCCGCGATATTGGCCGCTTTGTAGGCGATAAATATGCAACCCGTATTTCACCCGCTATTTTCTGGGTAACACGCGATTATTTTGGTAAAGCCAAAGGTGCACCCGAAATGAGAGATGCCAGAAATAGTGCAAGAATCAGTGATTGGACTAGTGCTGCCAAAATCTGGTCAATCGTCAGCGAAAATCCAAATCCCAAAACAGCTTCGAAGGCAATGTACAATATGGCCGTTGCATCGGAAGTGTTGGGCGATTTGAACAATGCTATTATGTGGACAGAAAAAGCCTATAAATCAGGCTTGAGAAGAGCTTTGACCTACAATGGAATTTTGCGTCAGCGCCTTATCGATCAGGAAAGACTTGATAATCAGTTAAGTAAGCCTGAGGGCAATTAGAATAAATTTTTCTCTCTAAAAGCACAGTTGCCATTTCGTAGCTGTGCTTTTTTATTTGGAGTCGGGAATGCTGTCTCTTTTCAGTTTCGATTCTTTGGCTTCCTTCGCTTCTTTGGCCTGTTGAACCTGATCATTCAGATTTATGTTCCCACTCATAATGCCGATTATCATAAAAACGACAACGAGCAGTATACCTAACAGCGAAATTATTGAAAATCTCCAACCCCAGATATTTCCAGCATAAATATGCCTGTTTTTGCCGAACATCATATCCATTGCCTTTTCCTGATTTTCAATTCGCTTTTGCCTTGCCAACTCCTTGGGGTCGATATTCTTAGGATCCTGTTCCATGTAATTTGTCAATAAATTTTATGATTCGGTTTTTTTGTTGCAATTTTTGTTCAAATTATACTGAACTAAGCACTATCTTTATTGGTTTAATTCATAAATTGCCCTTAAGTTTCTTAACACTGGGGCCTTAAATGCAAAATTAGTACTTTTAATATTACATTCAGTACCCACCATGAAAAATATCCTAATTCCAATTATTGTTTCGGTAATAAGTTCAATAATAACTGTAAGCGTTTATCATTCTGTGTTTGGAAATCAAAGCAAACATGCAGAAGTCAGGTATCGCGATCGCGTGCCGGCAAAATTTGCTGGAAACATTAACGAAAGCCCAAAGAATTATCCAACAATCAGCAATGTAAATGAGTTTACTGATGCCGCATTTAAATCTACACCTGCAGTCGTTCACATTAAAAGTCCGGGAAAGGATAATAGTAATAATGAACTTTTCGATTTAGGCTCTATGTCATCCGGATCAGGGGTAATTGTCTCTGCCGATGGATATATCATTACCAACAATCATGTAGTTGATGGGGCTAAAGAGGTGAAAGTAACCCTCAATGACAAAAGAACTTATAATGCCAAAGTTATTGGCACCGATCCTACAACCGATCTTGCAGTAGTCAAAATCAAGGAAAAAGAATTGGGCAGCCGAAAATTACAGGCGCTTGATTATGGTAATTCAGATGTAGTTGAAGTAGGTCAATGGGTATTGGCAGTGGGTAATCCTTTTAATCTTACCTCCACTGTGACAGCCGGTATTGTTAGTGCAAAAGGCCGCAACATTGATATTTTGGAAGGTACCTATTCTGTAGAATCTTTTATTCAGACAGATGCTGTTGTAAACCCCGGTAACAGCGGTGGTGCCCTTATTGACACTGACGGAAATCTTATTGGTATCAATACTGCAATTATTACCCGTTCGGGGCGGTATGAGGGTTATTCCTTTGCTGTTCCGGTGAATCTAGCCAGAAAAGTAGCTAAGGACCTGATTGAATTTGGTACTGTACAACGTGGTTTTATGGGGGTTACCATCAAAGATATTACCAATCAGATGTTTGAAGATTACAACCTCAGTTCTATGGATGGAGTTTTTCTCGACAAGGTGAACAGTGGTGGTGCTGCTGAAGAAAGCGGATTGAAAAAAGGGGATATTATTACTTATGTAAATGATGTAAGGGTAAAATCTTCGCCCGAACTTCAGGAACAGGTTGCCCTTTTTAGACCCGGACAAAAAGTTAAGGTTATCTACCTGAGAAGTGGAAAAGAATTTGAAATTGAGGTAAAATTGAAAAATGCCAGCAATGGTACTGATTTGGATGCACAGCCAATCAAATCGAGGTTTACTAAAAGAGAGACCCTACTTAGCGAAATGGGACTGGAATTAAGACAGTTGACGGATGCAGAAAAGCGTAAACTTAAAACCAAAAGGGGAATAATAGTTACATCCATCAGACCTGGCAGCGTAATTTCTAAAACCAATATGGAAAAAGGCTTCGTCATCACTTCCGTAAATAAAAAGGATGTACTGTCTATCGAAGAATTTATTGATATAGTGATGGATGCATCAGGCGAGGTTGTTTTGGACGGATTTTATGAAAGTTACAGCGGCGATTACAGCTATGTTTTCGATAAATAAATAGTTGAACTCCAATGAATTTCCGGATATTTGTCTTGAGGATAGATATCCGGTTTTTTTATTGAATGATTCCAAATAAATATGCCAAAATCAATACTCCTTCTGTTGCTCTTTTATTTTTACGGATGTAAAAATGAAAAGGTCGAAGTGCAATCTTTGAAGGATCAACAGGTTTATGAGTATATACAGAAATACCGCTTTTCTGCCAAAGCAGAGCAGACAAAAAGTGGCATTCCAATTAGTATAAAACTGGCACAGGGAATCCTGGAGTCGAAAAGTGGCAGGAGTGAACTTGCGCGCAAAGCCAAAAATCATTTTGGCATAAAATGTGGAAAAAATTGGAAAGGGGGCAGCTACACAATTTTATCTGACGAATGGAACCGAACAAAAAACCGAATGATTGCCCGCAAAGGCTGCTTTAGAGCATATACAACTGTGGATGAATGCTATAGTGCTCATAGCAATTTATTAAAGCATAAACGCTACAAAAAATTATTCGACCTCGACCGCAGAGATTACAAAAACTGGGCCTTAGGTTTGCAAAAACTGGGCTATGCTACCGATCCGGATTATGCCAAAAAAATTATTTTAATCATTGAAAAATATCATTTGTATGAGTTGGACAGGGACTGATCGTACAATTTTTTTCCTAACTTTTTTTGTGCAATTTTTGTTTAAAAATCTATCTTCGCACAAGTTTTAGTTTTATTAATTTCAACAGTGAACTCCTATGAACAAAGTAGTGAACAATGCCGAAGAGGCTATATTTGATATCGAAGACAATGCCGTACTCATGCTTGGCGGTTTTGGACTTTGCGGTATTCCCGAAAACTGTATCACAGCCCTGGTCAAAAAAGCTATTAAAGGCCTGACCTGTATATCTAATAATGCTGGAGTAGATGATTTTGGGATTGGTCTGATGCTAAAAACCCGCCAGGTTTCAAAGATGATATCCTCCTACGTTGGCGAAAATGCCGAGTTTGAGCGTCAGTTACTGAGTGGCGAATTGGATGTTGAACTTACTCCTCAGGGTACACTAGCCGAGCGTATCCGTGCTGCAGGCGCAGGTATCCCAGCCTTTTTTACACCCACAGGATATGGTACCGAAATTGCCGATGGCAAAGAATGCCGCGAGTTCGACGGTCGTATGTATGTGATGGAAAAAGCCCTGCATGCCGATTTTGCTATAGTCAAAGCCTGGAAAGGCGACAAACACGGTAATTTAGTTTTCAAAGGTACTGCCCGCAATTTCAATCCCATGATGGCCAAAGCCGGTAAAATCACTATCGTAGAAGTAGAAGAATTACTAGAACCAGGAGAACTCGACCCCAACAATATTCATGTTCCTGGAGTTTATGTACAAAGGATTTTCCAAGGTTCAAATTACGAAAAAAGGATAGAGCAAAGAACGGTATCTAAGTAATTTGATAATTCGGTAATTTGAGAATTTGATGATTTTTTATAAAACCGTATTATTCAATACAATGTTGAAATTCATATGATTTTGCTTTATTTTCGTATGATTCTCAATCAAAAGGAAAATTTTAAATGCGTGATGATCGTCCTAATCCAATAGTTGAGATGACTTTTGAATTTTCACTTTCAGTCATAGAATTTTGCGAAAATTTAAATGAATTAAAAAAGTTCAACATCTCTAATCAACTTTTTAGATCTGGAACTTCTATAGGTGCTTGTGTAAGAGAAGCACAAAATGCAGAGAGTAAATCTGATTTTATTCACAAAATGAAAATCGCTGCTAAAGAAGCCGATGAAACTACATATTGGCTTCTTTTATGCAAAGAATCGAGTTTTTTACCTAGTTCGGATGGCTTGCTTTATAATATCGAAAATATTTCAAAGGTACTATCAAAAATAATCGCAACCTCAAAGAAAGGTTAAGTCTAAAGGTTATAAATTTTTCAAATTATAGAGTTTAGGGCATTATCAAATCACCAAATTTTCAAATTTTCAAATTAAATAGTATAGGGCATTATCAAATCACCAAATTTTCAAATTTTCAAATTAAATAGGTTGGGGGCATTAGGGGCATTACCAAATTTTCAAATTTTCAAATTATCAAATTAGTATGGCTTTAGATAAATTCAGCATCGCCAAGCGCATCGCAAAAGAACTACAAGACGGTTACTACGTCAACCTTGGAATCGGAATTCCGACATTGGTCGCCAACTACATTCCAGCTGGTATGCAGGTTTTTCTGCAGTCGGAGAACGGACTTTTGGGTATGGGACCATTTCCCGTTGAAGCCGAAGTCGATGCCGATTTAATCAATGCAGGAAAACAGACTGTAACGATGTTGCCCGGCGCCTCCATCTTCAGTTCGGCCGAGAGTTTTGAAATGATACGCGGCGGACATATAGACCTGACGGTACTTGGAGCTATGGAAGTGGCTCAAAACGGTGACATCGCCAACTGGAAAATACCCGGTAAAATGGTAAAAGGCATGGGCGGCGCTATGGACCTAGTGGCATCGGCCCGCAACATCATTGTAGCCATGATGCATACCGACAAAGAAGGCAACTCGAAACTACTTCCTGCATGCACACTGCCCCTCACCGGAGTTGGTTGTATCAAAAAAGTAGTGACCGACCTCGGTATTTTCGAAATTAAAGATAATGCCTTCCATCTCATTGAGCGTGCACCCGGAGTGAGCGAAGATGAAATCAGGGCCAAAACAGCCGGCAATCTTGAAGTCCCTGCAGATGGTGCCCCCGAAATGATATTGGATTAGTAAGAAATGATAGTCACAATTAGCTCAATCAGGCTGAAAAGCCTTTGGAATTTTTTTGCACTTTCTCGTTTTGCTTTGCAGATTACAAAGCAACTCTACAAAAGTAAAGGAATGCTCAAGTTCAGAAAAACCGGACTTGGTAAACTTCATTATACAATGACTTTATGGAGAAGTGAGGAGGATATGAAAAACTTTGCCTACAGTTCGGGTTCGCATTTGGAATATATGAAAAAATCTGCTCAAATAGCCAGTGAGCTTGGAACATACACTTATTCATCGGATGAGCTGCCCGATTGGAAAACTGCAAAGCAATTGCTGGCTGAAAAAGGAAAGTTTATTACTTTTGATAAATAAGCCCTTAGGATGTTAATTCCAAATACAATTTTTCCAAAAGATTTCGGTCAATTTCATGCCCTCCTTCAAACTGAATAATTTCAGGATTGAGTTCAAATTGTATAAATCTTTTCTTGAGTTGTTCGGCTCTGTCTGCATTCAGATAATGGTCATTATTTCCATAAATCCAATAGAGTTTTTTATCCGATAGATATTCTTTTGCTGATGAATAATCCAAATCGGGTGGAATATCGCAGCCCCAAAGTTGAATACAGTTAATTCTATCGGGGCGTTTCAACAAGAGCCAGCGCATGGCGGTTGCGCCGCCTTGAGAAAATCCCAGCAGTACAATTTTGCAGTTATCGGGCACTGTAGACAAGTAATGCTCAAAAACAGCTTGCAGATAATTACAATAGTCTTCGATTTCAAATTCCCGGTCGTCTTTGGTCATCCATGATGCTCCTGTCTGACCGCTTTTTTCGTCCCAATAAAAACGTGAAAGCGCCTCGGGCGCAACAATGAAACAATGCTGGGGCAGTTGATCAAATTTTTTAATGAGCCTTTCTGCCTGTTGTCCATAGCCATGCAGTGAAAAATAAAAGACCCTACAATTTTGTGGATTGCCTAAACTGTAATATCGGGCGGTCTTTTTAACCTTTATATGCTTTATTTCCAAACTCATTTACCTTATTTATTAAAAATTAGCACAAAAACCAAAATCAAAGCCTTAAATTTGCATATTAAATCAGTTGCTATGCTTTTGCACAAGATAGTTATTTTCTTAATTTTAACAGTATTATTTTATTCCTGCGGAAGCTCCAAAAAAGAAGGTGATAAAAAACCGACCGAGGATAAAATACAAAACACAGAAGCCACCACTAGTACTGAGGGCAAAGATATTAAACTAAAAGTTACCGCTAAAATCACTGTGTTGAGAACTGCTCCCAATGCCGTTTCGAGCGAAATAGAGCGATTAAAAGAGGGAGATCAGCTCGATTATTTGAATGTTTTAACCACCTATACAACCCAAATGATGATTCAGGGAATCGAATATGATGAGCCCTGGTTGAAAGCAAAAACAAAATCGGGTAGAGAGGGCTGGATTTATGCAGGGACAATTAGTTTTGAAGGCCTTTCAGATAAAAAATTGGCAGAAATGGTT
This sequence comes from Saprospira sp., assembly GCA_044379045.1. Taxonomy (GTDB): domain Bacteria; phylum Bacteroidota; class Bacteroidia; order Chitinophagales; family Saprospiraceae; genus Saprospira. The sequence goes on along the minus strand of JBIPOO010000022.1, from coordinate 10,052 downwards.
TTTGACCGAAGGCTCTATAAAGTTTTTGGGAATGAGCTTACCAAAGATTTAAAATATTATCAGCGCGAAATGGAGGATATGCGTACTTTACCCGCATTCAGAATGTTATACAGGCGTTCTGAAGATTTAAGAAAATCGATGGATAAAGTTATCAATGAAAAGCTTGCGCTTGCGCCTAAGGACTCCTTACCCGATTTTTTTTGGCTCAATGAAGCCTTCCCTGGTTTTATGGTACATTTGGTCAATAAAAATAAATCGTACAAACTTTTTAGGGATTTTAAAGTATGGCAATCTTTAGCTAAAGAAAGTGAAGAAAAAACTGATGATCTTTTTATCTCGGTCTATCTGTTGGCATATCGCAGCGACAGTATTGAGTTTACTCATGCCGATTGGCGTTTGGAACTTGACAATGAACAATACAGCCTTTTGGGCCGCGGAATTCACAAAGCTGTACTAGATGCCATCGAAAAAGCCCTGGCCGAAAGCGATGATTTCAAGCCTGAACTGGAGCCATTAAAATCGAAAATTCTGGATGATATATCCTTCTCAAAAGATTTTTGGGAGTCGAAAGATGCTGCATTGAGAGAATTGGAAAAAATTTTGAAAACAGATTATAAAATCCTGAAAAAAGCCGAAAGGGTAGAGTTGGCCTCGGTTAAAAATAAATTAAAAGATCCACTGAAATACGGCATAAAAACTTCTTTGTTCGATGGCGGTGAATAATATTATAGTATGAAAATAGTAGCAATATCAGACACACATGGTCAGCATAATAGCATAAGCCTTCCCGAAGGGGAATTGCTTATTCATGCAGGCGACCTCAGTAAGAGAGGAACGAAGACTGAAGTGGTTGATTTTTTGGGTTGGTTTTCTGCACAACCGCACCGATACAAAGTATTTATAGCAGGCAATCACGACTTTTTCTTCGAAAAAGAAAGCAGTTCTGAAATTCGAAAAATGTTACCGGATAACCTTATTTACCTCAACGATTCGCAAATAGTGATTGAAGGGATAAAAATTTGGGGTTCACCCATACAGCCCTGGTTTTACGATTGGGCATTCAATCGGCAGCGTGGAGCTGATATCAAAAAGCATTGGGACCTGATTCATGCCGATACGGACATTCTGATAACACATGGTCCTGCTCATGGCATACTCGATTTGACCATGGATTACAGAAATGTCGGCTGCGAGGAGCTCATCAAAAAAATAGAAGAAATTAAACCCAAATACCATATCTGCGGACATATACATGAGGCGCATGGCGTCCTGAAAAATGAAGCGACTACCTTTATTAATGCCTCGCAACTGAATGTGCATTACCGCCCGGTTTTTAAACCCATTGTATTTGATTTTTAATAATACCCTTATGAAAAATTATTTAACGTTAATTTTTGCACTTTTACTCTCTGGAATCGAAGCTCAGACAATTTTCGAATTCACAAAATATGACGAGAAAAGTCAGCCTGCAATTGAAACCGAAATGTACAAATATCATATCGATCCTGATATGGAACAAATGAATGTAGTGCTGAAGGACCTTATGCAATTTGAAACGAAGTTGCATTATGTATACAAGTTTATCATAAGATTTCCAAAAGCCTGCACCGAGGAAATACTTAGAGAATTGTCGAGCAAGTGGGAGTCTGATATGAAAATGGAAGAAATTCCACCCTATGAAGATTGGGATGAAGGGTATTATAAATTTGTCTGCTTCGATTTTAATAAGGATAAAAAAGTAGATGTAATACTAATGCCTTCAATATTCTTCGGACCTTCGTTTGGTTTGTCATGCTATGCATCGGTTGATGGCCATTTTAAATATATGTTTGATAAAGCAGGTTATGTCGTAAAATTTGAAAAAATAGGAGACAATATAATATTGCAATTTGAAACTACAATCATTGAAGAATCCGAAACAAATGTATTGGAAACCTTGGTCTATGATCAAAAAAATAATCAGCTCAGTCAACATTCAAAACTTTATTATGCAAATGATACAAGACTGCCCAAAAAATTTGAGAACCAAGGCCAATTTATATTGAACAAGAAGGCAGCACTGAGAGCTGATACAAAAATTTATAATAAAAAATTTCCGGAAGATTGGTTTAATTATTCTAGCAGAGGTTCAGAAAAACTAAGAGGAAATGTTGTTGCCGATTATCCTGTCGGGGCAAAAGGATATATACTTGCCGAAGAAAAAGATTTTGTTTTTGTGGCTTTTATGCCAGATGCTAAATTTTTAGACTGCAGCTTAAGGCATGGTATGGACAGCAGCGATTTTGAAAGTTATAAACCCATTCCCGAGCCTTTTATCTGTGGTTGGACGAAAAAAAGTAATATTAAAAAACTAAGTCAGAATAAATAGAATAAGCCTAAACAGAAGCGCTGCTTTTTTTGTATTATTGCAGTGTAACTGTTTAATTCTATTGAATTATTTGTTTGATTCCTTTGTAAATAATTGATTCTGCGACAGATTGTCGTTCATTTTATGAAAAATTATCTTTCTCTTGTAAAATTTAGTCATACAATTTTTGCCATGCCCTTTGCCCTTATCGGCTTTTTTCTGGCAATGGCTGAAAAGCAGATGGAATTCGATTGGACACTCTTGCTAAAGGTTATACTTTGTATGGTATTTGCCCGTACTGCTGCCATGGCTTTCAACCGATGGGCTGACATGGACATAGACAGTAAAAATCCCAGAACTGCCGATCGGGAGATACCCGCAGGTGTTATATCACCTAAAAATGCACTTTATTTTATTATTGTCAATTGTCTGCTTTTTGTTTTGACAACCTATTTTATCAATACGCTTTCACTGATACTTTCTCCTGTGGCGCTTTTGGTAGTTTTGGGTTATTCCTACACCAAAAGATTTACGGCGCTTTGCCATTTTGTTTTAGGTGTCGGACTTGCCTTGGCGCCCATCGGAGCATATATAGCTGTGACGAACGAGTTTGCAGTTTTACCTGTGATGTATTCCTTTGTTGTGTTGTTTTGGGTTTCGGGTTTCGATATTATTTATGCCTTGCAGGATGAGGAATTCGACCGAAGTCTGGGTTTGAATTCCATCCCGGCTGCCTTAGGAAAAAAACGTGCCTTGATGATTTCCAACGTTTTGCATGCGCTTACAGCGCTGCTTGTTGTTTATGCAGGCTACAGTGCCCAAAATATTTTTGGACCACTTTATATTGCCGCCTCGGTAATTTTTATTGGTTTATTGGCTTATCAGCATTTTCTTGTTAAACCCAATGACCTTTCTAAGGTGAATCTGGCATTTTTTACCACCAATGGTATTGCCAGTGCTATTTTTGGTACCTTGGTAATTATTGATTTGCTGACCTGATTTCTACTTGAAAAATTATTATGAAAGACAATTGGATCAAAGAACTGGAGGCTGCTGCCGAAAAATTTTGGAAGATTGAATATCCAAAGAAAAGTTTTGAGCAGCGCTGCGAATACTGGCGCGACAACATGGAAAAAGGGATGCGGGAACAGACAAAACTGGGACTGCCTCCATTTTCTGTTTTCAACAAAGCTTGGTACCAATCGGTCAAAGAACAGGAACCTGAAATTGAACAAATTTTGGATGCCCTTTTTCTGAATCATTGGAAGGAAATGGATAAATCAGCTTTTCAAAACGCTATTGCTGAGGAAAACTCAGATATTGAAGATTAAAAATAAGTGATGCTTTGAATGTTAACCCAATACATGAAAAGAATCTGATTTTTCTTAAAGCAGTTTCTGGTTGTCCTGAATCGGAAACTGAGGCTGTATTTAATTTTCATAAAAAAGATCTTCGCCTTGCACTACTAGATTTATTAAAAACGGGCCACACTGATAAAACGCTCTTATTTGAACAATTTGTTACCGAAAAGGATGAGGGAAAACGAATTGATATCCTACATCAGCTGATGCAGCAATTTTGTCCCAATTCACGATTTAAGGAAATAATTCTTGCGCTCAAACAGAGAAAAACGCCAAAAATTGCACATGAAACGGCTGAAAAACTTTATGTTTTTAGAAGGGCGCCCAATAAAAACGAAATAAATCAACTCTTCGATTCACTCAATTCTGGTGATATAAAATTGGCTACTGCTTTATTGGAAGCACTAACAGATTTTGGTGCCGAAATTCGTCATCAGCTCAATTATATTATGATGATGGCCGAATCGACAGATAAATCACTTGCAAAAGCTGCTCTGATGCTCATTCCAAAAATTCCGCAAGGAACTGAAGATGCCATACTTGTGTACAGATATGCACTCGGTGATGCTGAACTACGCTTTACAGCGCTCAATGCCCTTCAATATTCGTACAATCTCAATCCCGAAATGCTTTTCGAAATGTTCACACCTATTCTCCAAGAATATGAACGCCTTTGCCGCAGCGAAGGCGAAATGAACAGTCTTTGGCCCGAATTCAATATGATCAGAAATATTCTTTCCAAAAATGGCGTAAACAAGCGGGTATGGAAATTTGATTTTAGATTAGGCAAGAAATAAATTGATTCCATTTTTTGGTCTTTACATTATATTTCATTCCGCCTTTCACCCTTTCATCTACATCGGCATTAAAATACCGCGATTCTCTGCTTTTGTTTTTCTCAAAGGCTAAAGCCGTTTGGAAATCTCGTCTGCCGGACGAGACGAATCTACTGCGGCGTTAAAATACCGCGCTCCACTGCTTTTGTTTTTTCTCAAAGGCTAAAGCCGTTTGGAAAAAATTCGTTGAATTTAAAGCGGCATTAAAATACCGCGCTCATTTTCATCTCGTTTGAAGAACGAGACCATTTTCAAATTATCAAATCATAAAAATCTTTCAACCTTTCACCCTTTCCTCTTCTATCTTTCCCCCCTCAATTCAATTGTCACTACCACCTGTGCATGATCCGACTGCCAGTTTGGAATTCTTTCGTCGCTAAGTGTCTGGTCAATCAGGTGATCGTTCAATACCCGTACATAACCGACTTTTCCGACATGATGAGGGTTTTCTCTGACCAATTCCTGGCTCACCATAATATGGTCCAACGCCTCGTGATGCCCATTGTGAATATGCGTGTAAAAAACATCGCTTAAAGAAACCCTCGCCTGAATATCTTTAACATGATAAAGCAGTGTGTCCCAAATCTGAAGTTTACGGTCCATAGGCATTTGCCGGAAGGGTGCCTGTCCAGATATGATACGGGTAGTAACTGAGCTGTCGTTATCGTTGAGGTCGCCCATTACAATGACGGGTTGTTTACGGTCTTTAAGCACGTCCATTAGGATGTGGCGCAATGCATTGGCTTCGGCAGCGCGCAGTAGGAGAGAGCGGCATTGACCCTTGGCAATTTCAATAGGGTCGTTGGGGTCGGCATCATCTGCTATTTTTGGTCTTTTCGACTTGAGATGTGCAACAACAACGGTTATATTTAAATCCTCCCTGATTCGTACAGTACATTTCAGGACAGGCCGGCTAAATTCAGTAAAAGGGACTTTAAGCCCATCAATATCAAGCTGTTCTGGAAAATTATTGATAACCTGATGATCGACAATCGGAAAACGGGAGAATAATCCTACCGATGGAAGACCTTCCTTGTTGTGACCAACCACCATTTTGGCATTTTGATAGTTGGGATTGTCATTTAGAATATTTCTGAGCGCTTCTTCGTGAAAAAGTTCCTGAAAACCTACAATATCAGCATCCATAATATTTAACTGACCATTAATCCAGGCCTTTTTTTTGCTAAAATCCTCAGCGCTGATTTTTTGTTTTTTATAATAAACAGCTTCAGGGACAGTGAGATTGAGCAGATTGAAGGTGCCGACTCTGATTTCATTTTTTTCGCGCATGTTATACGGGAAGTTTATTGTTTTGGTGTATCTGAATTATTTGACTTTGATTCGATTTCCTTTTCCTTGTTTTCCTTTATAAAAAGCGAACTGAATCTGAAACGGTTTTCGTTATAGTCGCTCAGGAAAAGTCCCTGCTCGTTCACTATATTGCTGCCCATCAAGGCTCCAACAGCTTTTAAAGGTGCAATTCGATCGAACATGATTTTGATGCCAGCAGCAATTGGAATAGCCAGTATAATGCCAGAAACGCCCCACAATTCATTCATTAGCAAAATGCCAATTATGGCTACCAAAGGATTGATTCTCACTTTTGAACCTACTACATAAGGCGTAATCAGATTACCTTCAATCTGTTGAACCGTAACATACATTGCGACAACGGCAGCCGGCTGATGCCAGCTTTCGGCAGTGGCCAATGCATAAAAAAATGGCAGACCTCCACCCAGCGTAGTGCCAATATAAGGTATAATGGTGAGAAATGCCGCTAGTGAAGCCCATAATACTGGGTATTCCACACCTATAATCCAAAGTCCCAGACTGTTCAGAACTGCCAGAATGATCATTACCGTGAATAATCCATTGAGATATTGACGCAGCATCTTTTGAATTTCAATCATAATTCCTGCAATGCCTTGTCTCTGTAAAGGCTCAAACTGCATCAGCACAAAGTTTTTTAAGGCAATTCTGTAAGAAAGCATAAAAAACATAAACAGAAAAATTAGAACGGTATTCAGTAAAATTGACCCAAATGAACTGAAAGTGCTTTGAAGTAGACTAATAGGCGAGGATATGATAGACGTAACATTCTCTCTCAGATAGCTTTGCGACGCTTCAACAGAAATCTGGAAGTATTGTGAAATCCATAGAAATAAGGTGTCGGTGCCCTTATGCAGTCGATCACTGATGTTGTTTAAATTACTTAGAACCTGACTGACCTGAATAGAAAAAAAACTGATAATTGCCACAATTGGTATCAATACGCTAAAGAATGTAAGTACTGTTCCAATTGCCTGAATTTTGATAAAGCGTTCGTAAAATTGTTGAATTGGCAGAATAATAATGCTCAGTAATGCTGCAAAAACAAAAGGTATGATGAAAAATTTTCCGACGTAAAGGATATATGTTCCTATCAGTGCAACGATCAGGAAATAAGCAATGTATTGTATGGATAAATTTTTTGGAGACATGGGTTTTTGAAGTCAGAAATTAGAAGGATGAAGTTAGAAGGATGAAGTTAGAAGTTAGAAGTAAGAAGTAAGAAGTAAGAAGTAAGAAGTATGAAGTATGAAGTATGAAGTATGAAATTAGAAGTTAGAAGTATGAAATTAGAAGTTAGAAGTATGAAGAATGAAGTATGGAGTATGAAGTATGAAGTTAGAAGTTAGTCTCGTCTGTCGGACGAGAAGAAGGATGAAGTTAGTCTAGTCTGTCGGACGAGAAGTAATTAGAAATAATATATGAAGCCGAAAACGGAAAATAGAATCTTTTCTTTCCTAAAAATCATTTTCAAATTTTCATCTCGTCCGAAAGACGAGACAAATTTTCAAATTAAAACTTTCCTCTTTCAATCTTCTTAGTAATCATATCCAACCCCAACACCAATCAGTGGAGAAAAACCCAAATTCGGATGGTACTGAACCGACCCGTAAAAATTAAAAAAAACTTCTTTCGGTATTTGATAACGATAACCTATGGTTGGCATTAAAAATGGCACTACCTGAAAGCCTTCGGCCAGTGAATAACCAAGTATAAAACGACAACCCATAGATGATTCGAAAAAATGGCCGTTTTTTCCAATTGCATAAACCAATTGGAGCGGCATGCCAAAAGAAGCAAGTTTGCCAAAATTGTTACGCATAAAGCCAACACCTCCGCCGGTTTTTAATGATAAAAACTGCTGTGGTCGCTGCCAAAGTGCATATTGAGTATCAAAAAAAAGAAAAGTATTTTGAGATTTGCCTACACCGAAAGTTGTTGAAATCTCTATAGAAAAAATTCGGGCAGGATGATAACGCTCGAAGAATTTGTGACTACTGTTTAACTGCGCTTTTACCCCGGGCAAAAACAGCATTAGTAAGAGCAAAGTAAGTGTAATGTTTCTCAAAAGCATTTTTTTTATTAAAAAACAGACCTAAGCCAGGATATGTTTAGTGATTTAAAAATACTGCTATCTTTGTAAGCTTACAAATAATATGTCTTTTATTTTTGGCAAATGCCGAATTGACTTCATTAAATCAGCATTATTATGTCTTCAGGCGATTTTTTTCAGGATGTTTTTGAAATTGTGAGGCTTATCCCCAAAGGCCGTGTGAGTACCTATGGAGCTATTGCCAATGCGCTGGGTAAAATCGGAGCGGCAAGGCAAGTGGGTTATGCCCTCAATAATTGCCCTGCCGATGTTCCTGCGCACAGGGTTTTGAACAGAAAAGGGGTGCTTAGCGGCAAACATTTCTTTGGGGGAGAACGCATGAAAGAACTATTGGAGTTTGAGGGTCTAACGGTTGAAAATGATATGCTTGTAGATTTTAATAAATATTTTTGGGACCCTACCGTTGAACTACTTTAGATCTGGACATTTAGAATATAAATCTGTATTAAAAACTTTTTTAATAATACAGTTTGTATTTTCTAATTTATTCCTAATTTCGTTGTGCATTTTTAGAAAAAGACATTTTACAATATTGTCTTTTCGTTTAAAAGAATTTGATTTATTTTTGGTGATTATTGGTCTGTAATTTTAGGATTACAGACCTTTTTATATTTTGTTTCCCATCCTTTTTAATTATCTTTGTAAAAAGAAAAAAATGGGAAGAATAATGGCCTTGGATTTTGGCTCAAAACGTTGCGGTTTGGCAGTTACAGATCCTTTACAGATTATTGCAACACCACTCACAACAGTTGAAACGGCAAAGTTGCAGGATTTTTTTGATGAATATTTGAAAAATGAAATAGTGGATTGTCTGGTGATTGGAGAGCCTATCAGAAATGATGGTACCCCCACACAACTCGAGGAAAAAATTCAAAAATTTATCGAAACTTTTCAAAAGAAACACAGTTCTGTTCAAATCGAACGTCAAGATGAGGCTTATAGCTCTCAAAAGGCTACAGAAGCAATTAGATTTTCTGTAAAAAGCCGTAAAAAAAGACAGGACAAATCGTTGATTGACAAAGTCAGTGCCTTTATTATTCTACAGGAATATATGGGATGGAGCCTGTAGTCTGCTTATTTAAAAACCAAAATTGAATCACTATATAAATTGTTTTAGAAAAGAATGAAACTTCCAATTTATGCATACGGACATCCGGTCTTGAGAAAAAAATGCGAAGCGGTAGAGCAAAATTTACCAGAACTAAACGCCTTCATCGAAGACATGTGGGAAACTATGTACCATACCAGAGGTATTGGTTTGGCTGCTCCACAGGTTGGTAAGGCCCTGCGTATTTTTGTGGCTGATACTGAGCAGCTAAACGATGATGAAGACGATAAGGACAATTTTATTGGAATCAAAAAAGTATTTATCAATCCAGTTAAAGTTAAAGAAGCTGGTGAACCCTGGAATTATGAGGAGGGTTGCCTTAGTATTCCCGAGATCAGAGGTAAAGTAAGTCGTCCGCCACAAATTCGATTGACTTATTTCGATGAAAATTTTGTACAACACGATGATGTTTTTGATGGGATGAATGCTCGCGTAATTCAGCATGAATATGATCATATCGAGGGTCTTTTATTTACCGACCATTTATCGGCACTAAAAAAACAGCTGATAAAAACCAAGCTTGAAAAAATCAGAAAAGGGGAGATTAAACCAAAATACAAAATGGTATTTGGACCAAAATAATTTTTTAAACAACAGAATATGAACAAATTAAAGATAAGTATTTTTTTTATTGGATTGCTTTTTCTTTTTGCTGCATTCGTTCCTGCAACGATAAATAAACCTCCACTCAAACTTGCTTTGCTCAAATACAACGGAGGTGGAGACTGGTATGCAAACCCTACAGCATTACCCAATCTGGCAAAATATTGCAACGAAAAATTAAAAACAAATTTCGACTTGGCATATGCTACAGTCGATGTAGGCAGTGTAGAAATTTTCGATTATTCCTTTGTTCACATGACCGGTCACGGAAATGTGGTTTTCTCTCCGACCGAAGCCGAAAATCTGAGGCTCTACCTTCAATCGGGTGGTTTTTTGCACATCGATGACAATTATG
>JBIPOO010000152.1:0-9075 GCA_044379045.1 Saprospira sp. | reverse complement strand
CAATTGGGCCGATGTAAATGCCAACAGCATCTTCGATACAACGAACTTTACAGTGATTGTTAATCCAGCCAATGAGACAGTTTACCGCTTTAGTGCAACGAGTCCGCTGGGTTGCGAAGTTGACACAACCGTCATCATTTCAGTGACCAAACCGCGCAGAGCTGCTGCTCCGGCAGGTTTCACGCCAAATGGAGACGGTGTAAATGACAACTTCTTTGTACAAGGTGACGATAAACTGGAAAAAGTTAAAGTCTTCCGTGTCTACGATCGTTGGGGCGAATGCGTATTCTTTGCAGAAAACATAGCACCGAATGATCCGAATTTAGGTTGGGACGGCACTTTCAAAGGCGAGAAGATGAACTCGGGTGTTTATAGCTGGTATGCTGAAGTGGAGTATATAGACGGATTTAAGGAAATTATCAGGGGGGATATTACGCTTTTAAGATAAAAGATAATAATGATTTGTCTCGTTCTACAAACGAGATGAAAATGAGACAATTTGTAAATTTGTCTCGTTCTCGCTGCGGTTTCTCTTTATTCTGTTTGAACTATCATAAACAATTAAAATAGAATTCAATTAAACAAAAAGTCTCGGCGGCTCAGTACCGTCGAGACTTTTTTAATATTGTGAATAGAACTTAAATATTGACTAAATCAGTTCATGTTTAAAAATACTGTTCATGTTCTGTAAGCCATTCTTCATAGCCTACTGAACCAAGCATTGGTAAAATTTTAATTTTTGGAAATGCGCGTTGCTGGTCTCTAGTAAAAATTCTTAACAAACCAGCGTATCGATCCTTCGCATTATTGTTGCGTACTGCAGCGTTAAGTGCATCTTTACTACCTACCAATATAACCAGCTTTTTACCACGGGTGACAGCTGTATAGAGCAAATTGCGATAAAGCATCATATATTGCGACTCATGAACAGGCAGAATGATGCATGGTGATTCTGAACCTTGATATTTATGAACAGATACCGCATAGGCAAGTTCCAATTCATTTAATTCTGAAAATTCGTAAGTTGTTTCTCGTTCATTATCATATTGAACAATAAGTTGTTTATCGACAGTTTTTATCTTTTTTATATAGCCAATATCACCATTAAATACTTCTTTTTCGTAATTATTTTTCAACTGCATCACTTTATCACCAACAGCAAAAATTATGTTTGCACGCTGTGTTTTTTCTTTATCGTCCGGATTATTAAGCGCATTTTGTAATGCAGCATTCAATTCCTGTGTACCAATCAAACCTTTATGAATTGGGCAAAGAACCTGGATGTCGCGTAGTGGATGAAAATTGTAAGTTTTTTTTAATCTTTCAGCTACAAGACCGACAATTATCGTAGCTATTTTATCGGGTTCTTTTTCTCCTATGAAGAAAAAATCACCTTCTTTGTCAATACTTAAATCTGGAAAAATTCCATTATTTATTTTGTGCGCATTGAGAATAATCCTTGAGTTTTGAGCCTGTCGAAAAATCTCTGTAAGTTTTGTTATTGGAATTTCTCCCGAATCAATTAAATCTTTCAGAACATTGCCAGGGCCAACACTTGGCAATTGATCTACATCTCCAATTAAAATTAATTTAGCATGATCGGGCAATGAATTGAGCAATACCGACATCAAGGAAGTGTCTATCATACTGGCTTCATCAACAATCAGCACATCGCATTGTAGTTTTTCTGTCAATCTACTACGGAGCATATCAGTAAACCCATCAATAGAAAGCATACTGTGAATGGTAGAGGCTTCTTCGGATGTAATTTCCGACAATCTTTTTGCTGCTCTACCTGTTGGTGCAGCCAAAAAAATCTTAAGTCCGAAGGATTTGAAAATGGACAAAATTACTCTAGTGATGGTACTTTTTCCTGTTCCGGGTCCTCCGGTTATAATATTGATTTTCTTTAGGGCAGATTGTTCAACCGCTCTGATTTGTTGAGGAGCAAGCTCAATTCTCAATTCAGCACATTTTTGAGCGATAGTTTCAGACAAATCTTCATTAGGTGACGATATTATTTTATTAACTGCAAGTAATCGTTTTACCTGTTCGACAATATTTACTTCCTGGCGGTATAAATATTGAGGCCAGATAAAAAATTGAGCTTCCTCTTCTCCATTTTTAAAACTTTCAATCTGAATTTTATTTTTTGAAACAAGATTACCAATGCGCAAACTAAGTAACTCTTTTTCAACTTCTAACATTTTGGCAGCATCTGCAAGAAATGCTTCAAAGAGAAAACAGCTGTTTCCGCGAGCGCAAATTTCATTCAAATGGTAAATAATCCCTGCATCGAGTCGCATACTATCATCGGTATCGATACCAAGATGACGGGCAAATTCATCGGCTCTTTTAAAACCTACCCCAACCATATCATCGGCGAGGCAGTATGGATTCTCCGTAACTTTATCTATCGATTCGGTTCCATACAGTTTATGAATTCTTTGTGCAAACTGTGCAGCGATGCCGAATTTTTGTAAAAAAAGAATAATGCCTCGTGCATTTTGCTGTTCTTTCCAGGAGTTAATTATTCTCTCCAGCTTTTTTTTGCCGATACCTTCAATTTCCAGTAACTTATCTGGTCTTGAATCAAATATTGAGAAGGTTTCTGTACCAAATAAATCAACAATTCTTTTGGCAAAGACCTCTCCTATCCCGGCAATCTGACCACTGGCCAGGTATTGTTCTATACCCTCACAATCATCAGGCAGACGCACTTCAAAGGCTTCCACTACAAATTGCTGGCCGTATTTCTTATCATTTTTCCAATTTCCGCGACAGATGAGTTTTTCTCCCGATTGAACCCCCATCATCAAACCGGTAATCATGTGTTGATTGTTATCGGCATCCGATTTAAGCCGGGCTACCGTGTATCCGTTTTCCTCATTTCGAAAAATGATGTGAACAAGTGAGCCTGTGATTGTTTCCAAAGAAAGAATCGATTTTACCGTTAAAAATACAGCAATTTAAAGTTCAGCCCTAGCCAATTTGCTTGAATTTCTGCTATAGAGGAAGTAAACCATAAGTCCGATTAGGAGCCATACGGAGAACCAAAGCCAATTAGAAGCTGCCATGCCTGTGAGCAGATAACAGCAGGACACTAAACCAAGCACGGGAATTAAGGACAGATTTTTTACTATCGACAAAAAGGTCATTACTATACAAAGTACAAAAAATACCAGCATGGGAATATTGTCAACCTTGGGTTCAATAAGCCCTCTGAAATAAGCAGGGTATGCAACAATTAGAACCGTGAAAATTACCAGCAGGATTGGAGGAAAATAATAACGTGCATTGAGATATGGAATTCTGAATCTACCTTTTGTTGGTTCATTTTGGTGCTCTATAGTTTGATCGGGTAACATTAGTACACCGCCACAAACAAGTACAAAGGCGAACAAGGTACCAATACTTGTAAAATCAAGGATGAAAGTCTCATCGGTAAAGAACATTGGAAGCCCAACAACAAAGCCTGTAACAATGGTCGCAAATCCGGGCGTTTTATATTTGGGGTGTAGTTTTGAAAATCGTTTAGGTAAGAGACCGTCCCGGCTCATCGTCATCCAAATGCGTGGCTGCCCCATTTGAAACACCAACATTACGCTTGTCATTGCCACAACTGCTGCAATTGAAACGATGAAAAGCATCCATTTAACGCCTTTCAAGGCAAATATTTCTGCCATTGGGTCGCTAACTCCCAAGGCCGTATAAGGCACCATTCCAGTGAGTACTAAAGCAAGAATTATGTAAATTACGGTACAAACAAGTAAAGAATAAATCATACCCCGTGGAAGGTCGCGTTGTGGATTTTTAGCTTCTTCAGCAAGTGTTGAAACAGCATCGAATCCGATATAGGCAAAGAAAACAGCAGAAACTCCTGCCATTACACCCCCAAATCCGTTCGGAAGAAAAGGTGTCCAATTGTCTAAATCGATATAAAAAATCCCGACAGCAATCACTAGCACAATAATCGCCAATTTTATAATTACCATTAGGTTGCTAAAATTTTTCGATTCTTTGGTACCCACAAAAACCAAATAGGTAATGAGAATATTGATGGCCACAGCAGGCAAATCGAAAATAATGCGAAGTCCAGCAAGATTTGGGGCATTGTTCCAGGCTAAGACGCCTTCTCCTATGCCAAGTTTAGCAGATTCATCATATATTAATTTACCAATTGTAGCTCCTTCTTTCAAAGACTTTACAACGCTATCAGACTTTAACCATTCTTCAAAAGCTGAGTCTGCAACTGCAGTTCCTGAACTTAAATATGCAGTCGATTCTCTAGCAAAGGTATCATAGGCAGAAAAAGCATTACTGGCATGAACATAATTAGTGCTGAGCCAATCGGGCAAATGAAGTCCGAAACCCTCCAAAAGATTGGTAAAATAACCGCTCCATGAAAATGCGATATAAATATTTCCGATTGAATATTCCATTAGCAAAGCCCAACCGATAATCCATGCAAACAATTCACCAAAGGATACATAAGCATAGGTATATGCACTTCCGGACACAGGAACTCTTGCCGCAAATTCTGCATAACACATTGCCGTAAATCCGCATGCAATAGCACAAATGATGTACAATAAAACCACTCCAGGGCCACCGTTAAAACATGCATTTCCAATTGCACTGAATGTGCCGCCACCAATTATAGCAGCCACTCCAAAAAAAGTCAAATCTCTTGCAGTAAGCACCTTGTGCAACCCTGAGTGCTCTTCTCCGTCACCACCCTGTTGCAATACAACATTGATCGGTTTTTTCCTATATAAGCTTTTAAAATTCATAGTTTTATTAAAATGGCTTTTTTGATATACATTTGAAATGTGAAAATAAGTTTTTTGACTAAATTAAAACCCTCGTAATCTTATTTTTTTAAATGATTATTAAAATAATATAGCCCCCTGTGCATAACAGAGGGCTATAAATATTGCATTAAGAACAAAAGAAATTAATTCTTTATAAGTTTTAATGCTTTTGATCCGATTTTCAACATATAAAATCCAGAAGGAATTTTTTTAGTTTCAATCGAATGAACACCTGTATTGTTTATTTCTTTGCTAAATAATAAGCGACCGCTCAAATCAAATAGCTGAAGCTGTTGACCAATGTAGGTATTGGACAGGATATCTACTGAAAAATCATTTTTGAAAGGAATTGGATAAACTTTAATTCCTTCTGTTTCAAGACTAATATTTTGAATTGAAGTTGCACCACTATCTACAACTTCGAATAGATCGAATGCTGCTTCGAGTACATGGCCAGGCGTACGGTCGGCAGTTTCTACCTCAAAACGCATATTGGCAGTAGGTGTAATAAAATCTGCTACTCTAAAATTATCAGATCTCCATCCATAAACAGTTGTATTGTAGAAACGCAACACAACGCTGTTGGTGCCATTTGAGATACGCATATTGATAGAATCATTTGGCGTACTATTACCTTGAACATTTATAAAATAAGACTTGAAGCTAAGATATGGATCGATGTAGGATGTTAAATCAAATAGCGGAGAACGCAATAGCGTATTTCCATTGTCCACATCATCGGCCGAAAGTGATCCGGCATTGTTAGCACCAGTTACATAACATTTGTTCCCGATATCACCGACAAAATCTTCATCGGGTGTGGCAGGCTGGTTATTGAAAAGAATTTCTTCAGAAACTGCTCTTTCCCATGCGCCTGTACTGGCATTGCCACTTACTGTCCAACCTAAATCGAGTGCAAATTCATCGCGGTAGCCTCTGTTGAGTGGAATTTGAGGAGAAGCGCTGTTCCCTGCAATTCCTTGATTTATCTGAACAGTTTTATAACCCCATTTGCCTGCATAGATACTGTAATTGTCAACAAACATGGAAGGTATTGTGAAATTTCCTGAAGCGTTTGTTGTTGCACTATAATTGTAGGAAGGACTTTCAATAAGTACCTTGGCATTTGCAATAGGCGCATTGGCGTTATCGGCATCGACAACTTGACCACTAAATGAAAAGGCTACCATTGGCACTAGTTCTACATCTCTTATTGTAAGTACGCCATTTTGAAGGGCAACAGACAATGTCTTAGTGTAATAGCCTGCTTTTGAATAGCTGACATTGTAAGTTCCTGCAATTCCGTAACCTGTTTTATAATCGCCATTTAATCTGGAATCTTCATAAACAGGCGTGGTGCTTATTGTGACTCTAACATTAGATAAGGCTGCGCCTGTAATCGAATCGGTCACATTGCCCTCGAGCCAGCAGGCTCTTTGGTAATTTGGTTGCAAAATATGTAAACCTGTGTTAATGTCTGATGCTGCAATTAAACCTGATTGAAAATAAGGATAAACTCCCCAGCAACCAAAAAAGCCGACATTATTTTGGAGATAGGTATCATATCGGGCTACTTCTACCAAATTTTGCGGGCGGCTACCGTCGAGGATAATGACACCATCGGTATAATAAGAAACAACTACAAAGTCATTTTTGACATGGGCATTGTGCGGAATCACTCCTGTTCCTCTTGTTTCGAACGTCTGCCAGCGGTCGAGTTCGACAATATTTGACGTGTTACTGACATCGTAAGCTGCAACAAATGCATTTGCCCTTTCGTCGGTAGAAAAAATAGTATTACCATCACCAGAAATCCAAAGATTGTGGGTAAAATTGTTGGGCGTAGTCTGCCTTCCAAGATAAATTGGATTTGCTTTATTTGTAATGTCATACACCGTAAAGTCGCCATCGTAAATGTTAGCACACCATATAGTGTCGCCTCTTACAAAAACATCGTGGGCGTAGGTTGCAGGTAAATGACCAATTTTATTAGGTGCTAAAGGATTATTAAGACCAAAGATAATTGGTTCTCCTTCGTTAATATTAGTACCTAAAAGGTATAAAATACTATCCTCGACATATAAAGTATGAATAGAACGAAGTGTATCAGTAACGCCATTGACTGTTAAACGTGGTTTATAATAAGAATAGCTCACTGTGCCAGGTAATGTTGACAAGTCAATTATCAATAAACCTTCACTGCAGTTGTCGCAACCAACATATCCATAGTTACCAAAAGTTTTAACCTCACGCCACATCGTATTTGAACCTGGAATGAACTGAACCTGAACAGGATTGGCGGGATTTGCCAAACTTACCAATGAAGTACCTGTTGTGGTTCCAACAATTGCATATTCTGTTCCGTTGGAAGCTCTCCACCCCCAAAGACTACTCAGATCCTGAGTGTAGGGAAGGACACCTGCAGATGTCATTCCATAATTTGTTTGCGAGAACGCAGTATTTACTGCAAAAAATAATATCAATACTAAGTTTAAAATTCTCATAATATAATTATTTGGTTTTAACTATTTTGACTGTTTTTCCATTGCTTGTTACAAAATAAATTCCCAGACTCCATCCTAACCCCAGGTTTATTTGATCTAAATGGTTAGAGATTTCAACTGTTTCAACCAATCTACCGCTGATATCATAAACTTTTACTAAACCTGATTCAATTGAGTTATTGAATTTCAAAACAAAAGATTCATTAAAAGGATTAGGAAAAACCATAAAATCAGGCTCATCTTTTACAACAATCTTATCAGTATTTGTCAATACTTCAAATTCGTCCACTCTAAAACGGTCAATCGCAGCTTCTGTATAATTTCTTGCCTTGCTGTTGTATAGACTGAAACTAACTGACATTTGATTTGTAAGCGATAAATAATCTGCTAAACGATAAACTTTAAGGTCAGACCAATTGTATAAGCCATTCCTAAAAGAGGCAACAACTGATGTAGCTATACCATTACTTAATGTAACTGTGAGCGAATCACTAATATTCACATAGGTACTATCAAAACAGGTGAGCCAATAATAGAAACTCATGTGGGGATCGTTATACTTTGTAGCATCGAAAACAGGTGAAGTTATTTCCGTAATACCCGAATCAGAACGACTGTCGGCATTTCCTGTGACATAACAATAGGAACCAAAATCATTAAGCAAGTCATTATTTGGCATCATCCCCGACCATTGGTACTGCGTTCCGGGCACAACCCTTTCCCAGGCGCCATTGTTGATATTGCCACTGAGCATCCAACCGAAATCAAATACAAAATCATCATAAATTGCAGAATCTATGAGCATATCAGGTGAATTTGAATTATTGATATAAACAAGAGAATCTGCAGTCATGTAGCCCCATTTACCTGCAATTACATAATATTCCTCCTCTTGTGCACTAAGGTTGTATGCTCCAAAATTATTACAAAAAGTGTCGATTTCATAAAAATTGGCCGAATGTAAAAATTTGACTTTGGCATTACTTACACCTTGTGTTGGGTTCGAAAATTCAAATACATTACCCGAAATGTTGAAAGGCGTAGCAGGTGTTAAGGAAACATCCAAGCGGATAATACTGTCATGTACAAAATTGATATTGTAGGTTTCGGGAACAAATCCTTCTTTTCTAAATCTTACCTGATAGTTACCTGCAGTGTGGATTCCTGTTTTGTAAGAGCCATCGAGTAGTGTGTTATCGGAGATAGGGTTAGCAACAATATCGACCAAAACATCGAATAATGGATTTCCATCGGCACTGTTGGTAACAACACCTTCAATTCTACATGCTCTTTGATAATTTGCTTGAATAACATGTAATCCTGTGTTAATGTCAGAAGCTACAATGAGTCCGGAATTAAAATATGGATAAACACCCCAACAACCCAAAAAACCATTGCCAAATGGCAGATAGGTATCGTATTGATTGGTAAGTACAAGATTATCGGGATGTTTGCCATCTAAAACTACAATTCCCTCGGTGTAATAAGAAGTGATGACATAGTCATTTATGACGTGTACATTGTGTGGAATTGGCAAATTATCGGCAGCCACTTTCCACTTATCGAGGAGTCTGACATCTGTTAAATCGCTAACATCATAGGATTCGATAAATGCGCCGTCTCTTTCATCTGTACTAAATAAAAAATTACTATTATCGGATAACCATACATTGTGCGTAAAATTAAATCCCGTGCTTTGTATGTTTATAAGCTGTGGATTTGCTTTGTTACTGATATCATATGCAGAAAAATATCCG
>JBIPOO010000151.1:0-9150 GCA_044379045.1 Saprospira sp. | reverse complement strand
GCCCATTTTTACTTCACCGTCAACTTTCATAGATACGGTCATTTCATTGTGTTGACCTGGAGGAACATCTGTTCTTCTTTGGTTGGCAAAAGTCATGATATCGGATGGTTTAGCAAATGCATCATTAAGCTGGATGCGAGGTGCAGATCCCAATTGCGCCTGATACTGATTGGAAGGCGGACCGATGAAGATAAAGCTATTGAGCGATTTGTTTTCAATTTTTCTCAACTCTGTGATTTGAGGAACCTTGGTGCGTACTTTGATATCAGCTTCACGCATTTTGGTTACCACCATAAAAAAACAGAGGAGCATGAATACGATGTCAGGAAGAGAGGCCGTACTGATGGGCGGCAGCTCCTTACTTTTTTTACCTTTTTTAAATTTTGACATACTGTTTTGATGCTATGGTTTTTTCAAACCTGTTCCAAAATGCTATTTTTTCTTATCAAAGTCTGTTGCGTCTATTTCTGACAGAAACTTGGGAAACTTCATTTTAATATCTTCCTGCTGTTTCTTGTCGAGTGCCTCGTAGGGTTGACCAAACTGATCTTTGGCAGCCTGGTTCCAAATGGTATTATATGCTGCATTTAATTCATTCATAACAACGAGGTATTTATCATACGAAGTACCGTTGTCATTTTGCATTACAATAACAGCCATGGTAGGCTTTTCTGAAAGATCATCTGCTCTTCCGTTATTGGTCAGAAACTCAATAGTCCTTTCTTTGAGTTGGAGCACATCGAAATTGATTTGAGCTGACTGTTTGCCTGCCTCAACAATTACCTGATCGGATGCAGTAATTTTCACCTGCATTACATTCTTTTTATTCTTTTTAGGCGGTTCTACATCGCTCTTTTCTTCAACCCACTGCGGCAAAAGCTGGTAAAGACCTGCATCAGTCTGAATGGTTGTAGTAACAAGGAAGAACACCAAAAGAAGGAACGCAATATCGGCCATTGAACCGGCATTGATTTCCGGAATTTTTTTGTCTGCCATATTAGCGTTGTTTGATGAAGCCCCAAACGCCCATAAAGACTAAAGAGCACATAGTTAGAAATATTGTGATCCCGGTAAAAATCATCAATCCATCAATGTATTTAATGGTATCAGCTGCCAAGTGCTTGTTATCTACCCCTTGATAAAAGGTTAGTTCCTCGGCATTCGGAGTTGCTCCCATTCCTATTGAAATTACATACATTAGAATAACAGCAACAAACATAATGAGCGGTTTGATGGACTCTTTAATGTATAAAATTGTATAGATAAATGGTCCTACAACAGCTGCAATAGACGTTGCAATGATCAGAAAATAACTGATATTTAATGCGGGGTTGAAGATTGTAGTTTCATATAAGGTATCCATAGTTGCTCCCTCGGGGAAGCCAATTATGATAGCCCCGATACTAATCACTGAAAGTAAGGTTCCCAAAATGAAACTGATGCTCACCCCATGTTTTTTCAAAAACAGATATGCTGCTTTCATGAATTTTTAAATTTTATATTCAAAAAATGGGTGAATATTATTTAGATTGCGGATTACCGTTTTTGTAACCGTTGTCAATCAGGATATCAATAAGACTGATGGTTGCATCTTCCATTTTATTGGTCAGCGAATCCACTTTAGAAGTAATCAGATTGTAGAAAATCTGAAGAATCATCGCAACAATAAGACCGAATACCGTAGTAATCAAGGCGATTTTGATACCACCTGCAACCTCATCCGGTTTGATATCACCTGATGCCTGAATGGTATCGAAGGCGAAGATCATACCGATTACCGTACCTAAGAACCCGAGCATCGGAGCAAGCGCGATAAATAGTGCCAACCAAACCAATCCTTTTTCCAAAAGACCTACCTGAACACTACCATTCGAAGTGATAGCACTTTCAACAGCTTCAATACCATCATCAACGCGACGGAGACCCTCTCCCAATACTTCGGCAGTTGGACCTGAAGTAGCAAGACAAATCTCGCGAGCACCTTCGATATCTCTGTTTTTGATGCGATCTTCAATTCTACCCAATAATTTTCTGGTGTTTACTGTGGCAAGGCTCAGTGTAATTACACGCTCAATTGCTACTGCAAGACCAAAAATTAAGGTAATTAAAACCAATGACATAAATTCCCAACCACCATCAATATAGTACTTTTTTACCATTTGATAGAAAGTTGTTTTGGGCTTATCAGCCTCTTTTTTGTCTTCGGCTTTTTTGTCATCCTTGGCAGGTTCAGCTTTAGTTTCCTCTACCTTGGTTGTTGTGTCATCTTTCTTAGCATTTTGGAAAGCTAACTGTTGATTGCCGGAATTATCCTGTGCAGAAACTGCATTATTGCATACTGTTGCACCGAACAGTAAAATAAGCAACAGAGCGAACAAATTTCTCATAATTGAATACGGTTTTTGCTGATTTCGAAATTACTTTTCGTAAGGTTAAAATAGTTTATTTACAATAATAAAACATGAAAAAATCCATTGTTTTGCGGAGAGGGCGGGATTCGAACCCGCGGTACGCTCGTCACGTACACACACTTTCCAGGCGTGCCCGTTCAACCACTCTGGCACCTCTCCAGAAGAAATAAATCTTTCCCGAAGGTAGCCTTATTTCAGAATGCCCACAAAATTTGTAAATAAAAATTACAAAACAAAATTTTTTGTCGGCTTATGAAAAAAAGTATTGATTTTAGACAGACTTCAAACTAATACTTCAGATTTTCAGATTTTCAAACTAAGATTTTAGGCTTGGAAACGCTATGCTTCAGCGTAAGTTTACAGCTTCCACTAAAAGTATCGGGAGACTAATTTCTTCTCGTCCGACAGACGAGACTAATTTCTGATTTCAATCTAAAGTGTTCCCCTCAACTCCTGTTCTCTTTCTATAGATTCAAACAGCGCCTTGAAGTTTCCTTTACCGAAGGATTTGGCACCTTTGCGTTGTATGATTTCATAAAAAACAGTTGGACGATCCTGCACCGGTTTGGTAAAAATCTGAAGCAGGTAGCCATCTTCATCGCGGTCGATAAGGATATTTAACTTTTTCAGTTCGTTCAGGTCCTCATCTATATGACCCACGCGATCGAGCACATCTTCATAATAGTTATCAGGAACATAGAGAAAATCAACACCGTTTTTACGAAGCTGTTCAACTGTACTGATAATATCGTGCGTAGCAATCGCTATATGCTGTACTCCGGCACCGGCATAAAAATCGATATATTCCTCAATCTGAGATTTCTTTTTACCCTCGGCAGGTTCGTTGATAGGGAACTTTACATAACCATTTCCGTTGGATACCACTTTACTCATCAACGCGGTATACTCAGTTGAAATATCTTTATCATCGAAGGTAATGAGCAGATTGAAACCCATAACTTTCTGATAAAACTCAACCCATTCGTTCATCTGGCCCCATCCTACATTCCCAACGCAATGATCGACATAAAGTAAACCAATTGGTTTTACTTCCATCAGGCTTTTCTTAGCCATAAAGCCTGGCATAAAAGGTCCATTGTAGTTTTTACGCTCTACAAAAGTATGCACAGTTTCGCCATAAGTGCAGATGCCGGCAATCTTTACTTCACCATGCTCATCAGTGAGCGTTATTGGTTCGAAAGCCGATTTTGCTCCACGAGCGATAGCTGTATTATAAGAATAAACAGCATCATCTACCCAGAGCGCTAAGGTTTTTACACCATCGCCATGCTTTTTTACATGATCGGCTACCGGATGATTTTCAATAAGTGCGGTAGTTAACACCAAGCGAATTTTCCCCTGCTGAAGCACGTAAGAACATACATCCTTGCTGCCGGTTTCGAGACCCCTGTAGGCTACAAGTTCAAAACCAAAAGCCGACTGATAATACAATGCAGACTGTTTGGCATTACCTACATAAAATTCTACATAATCGGTGCCCAACAATGGCAATTGATCCTTTTCCATAAAAAATAATTGTTTGTTGAAATTATAGTGTGTTGAGTGTGTTGTTAAACAAAGAAATCGGGCATGGGTTTTTTGCTTGGATCCACTGCATATTTGGTAAAATCATAGCAGCCTTCCATGGTAAGCACTTCATCGTCAATGAAAAAATTTCCTGTGCAGTCACGACTTTCGCGCTGTAAAATCCAGTAGGCTGCATCGCCCATAATTTCAGGAGTTCTCGATGCTTCAATCATTTCTTCGCCACCAAGCAGATTTTTTACGGCTGCAGTTGCAATGGTAGTACGTGGCCACAATGCATTAACGGCTACGCCCAAACCTTTGAATTCTTCGGCCATGCCCAATACGCACATGCTCATGCCAAATTTGGTCATGGAGTAAGCAACATGATTTGAAAACCAGCGCGTTTCCATGTTCAAGGGTGGAGAAAGATTCAAGATATGGGGATTTTTTGCTTCTTTCAAAAAAGGCAGGCATAATTTAGACATCATGAAGGTTCCTCTCACGTTTACACCATGCATCAGGTCATAGCGTTTCATTTCGGTGAACTCTGTAGGGGTAAGGCTTATGGCAGAGGCATTATTAATAAGTATATCGATTCCGCCAAAAGTCTCCACTGCTTTAGCTACAGCAGCTTTGGCCATTTCTTCATCGCGGACATCCAATAATACAGGAAGTGCTTTTCCACCGGCTTTTTCCATTTCTACGGCAGCGCTGTAAATTGTTCCCTCCAATTTGGGATGAGGCTCAGTAGTTTTAGCGCCTATTACAATATTTGCGCCTTCCTGTGCCAAACGAAGACCGATTGCTTTTCCAATTCCGCGGCTGGCGCCGGTAATAAATACTGTTTTTCCTGCAAATTTTCCCATTTGAAGCGCTTTAATATATTGTTTTTTTATATGTTTTAATCCTTGGCAAAAATAGCACTTTTTTACTGCTTTTCAAATTTAATCGAATTAGTGTGAAAATTCTTATAAATAGAAAAGGGCACAGTCAATGCTATGCCCTTTAAAGTGTTATAATTTAAGAACCGATTAGTAATTACGCTTGGTTCTAGCTTTGTTTGTGTTGATCACATTACCACCTGGTCCTTTGTTACCTTTAGGAGAACCTACGGCGTGCATTGCACATCTGAAACCAAGTGTGGAGGTTGACTGAGTCTGATCCAGATATCTGCGAGATCCGGGAGAGAGCCAGTAAGAACGGTCAGCCCATGAACCACCTTTAAATACTCTTGAATTGTCGGTCATAACTGACAAAGAAATTGGATTCATAGGATTTGCGTCATACTTCACATCGTACATTCTCTTTGTTTCATCATCCGGATTTTTGTCATAATCGAGTCTCGATTGTCTGTCACCGTCCAGATAATTAATAACATTAGATTTTTGGAAATTCTGACGACCTGAGATGTCATTGTTGTCTAACTCTTTGTATTTCAGACGACCTAAGCTGTCAACTGGCACTGGTTTTCCATCCGGAGTACGTTCAACCTGCGTAAAAATATTACCCCTGAACGAGTTAAGGTCTTGAGTTTCAACATCACGCAAGGTAGTTGATGTCATAGGGCGATAAACGTCCAAAACCCATTCGTTTACGTTACCTGCCATATTATAGAGACCATAATCGTTGGGAACATAAGACCTAACAGGAGCAGTGATAGATGCATTATCGTTAAGCGCACCAGCCATACCCATATAGTCACCACGTCCGCGTTTAAAGTTGGCAACCATCGCACCCTGTGAACGGCCATGCATTGGATAACGAGTGGTAGTTCCATTCCAAGGATAAATACGGCCATCGTTGATACGTTCATCTTTTGATGAGCTTTGATTACCGATAAGCGCCAGGGCAGCAAATTCCCATTCAGCTTCTGTTGGCAGGCGGTAAGAAGGTAAAAGAATACCATCTTCGAACCTAACGTTGCGCTGATTTCCGTCGGCAAGGTTAATCATTGGCTTTGGACCTGGTTGTACAGAGTATAATCCGGCAAGATATGCTCCTGTACTAAAGGTGTTTGAACCGCTTTGAGAAGCAATAGAGGTAGGGTCGATTTTACCTTCTTTGATAAGAATCATCTCGTTCACACGGTCACTACGCCATTTGCAGTATTCCTGCGCCTGTAGCCAGTTGATACCAACAACGGGATAGTCCATGTAAGCCGGGTGACGAAGATAATTTTCTACATAAGGCTCGTTGTATGCAAGTTCTTCCAACCAAACCAGTGTATCGGGCAAGGCACCCATGTAAACCTCAGGATTTGTTGGATAAACACGAACAAGAAACTGTAAATATTCAAGCCAGTCCATATTGGCAGTTTCAGTTTCATCCATATAGAAGGAAGAAACAGTTACACGGCGGGAAACATTTCGGTAATCAGACATGACATCTTCTTCTGTCATACCCATTCTGAAAGTACCGCCTTCGATGAATACGAGATTAGGACCAGTGGCCTGACCTTTGAAGTCGGGAGTCTTTTCAATGCTACCCCATTCCTGTTTGTTGAAAAGCCAACCCGTTGTTTTTGAGCTGTCTTCGCGTTTGCAGGATGTTGCGGCAATCAACAAGCCAGCGAGCGCGACAAAAATTATTTTTTTCATCTGTGAGCAATTTTTTTTATTTGAATAAAAGGCTTCCGCAAAAATAGAAAATATTTGAGATTATCTAAATAAATTTAAACAATCATTATAATTCGTCCCTTTGTTTTTTGTGTTAAAATTAAAAATCAGTGAAATTTCGTGTGCACCACCCGAGTTTAGACCAAGATTTGAAACTGTTAAATCGTAGCTGTAAGCGAGCTTTAAGAACTTTAATTCATATCCAGCCATCATAATAACGGCATCACTGTTTGTAAAAGTATGTCTGAACCAAATTCCGCCAAAAAAAGATTGATGCTGTATGTAGGAACCAAGATTCAACTGTTTAAACTGACGCTGTTTTGTAAATAGGATGTTTGGAGATATAAACGTGGTAGTTCTATATTTATTGTTTTTTCCCAAAGGAATTTGTCCGCCTGCATGTAAAGTGAATCTGAATGGCAGTTCGTCATTTTGGGTGTTCAACCTTATAAATCCCTCTCTGGGTGAGTTGATGTGCTTCATTGCTACCCCGCCGTAAAAATATTTGCTGTAGAAAAGCCCGCCAAATCCAACATCAAAATAATTTATATTCAGGTTAGGCGCTGTTTCAAAAGTGGGGTTTAAATTTCCATTGGCGTCGAAGGCGCCTGTTTCCGGATTCAGCTGATCGAGAAAAATTAATTTATCCCAGGCTAATTTTTTGTTGATAAAATTTGATTCAATACCCATTCTAAGGTATAAATCCTCCTGAAATTGAAGGTTGTAAGCATAACTCAAACCTATTTGAGTGGAATTGTAAATGCCATTGCCTGCAACATCAGACATGAGTGAAACGCCAAAGCCACTGTTGAGCTTGGGCGCCAACTGACTGTAAGAAGCGGCATAAGTAACATAAGCCTGCGATAGTTGTGGCCATTGGTTGCGGTAATTCAAATGAATGGTAGGTGCATCGGAGGTTCCGGTAAGTGCGGGATTCAATTGCAATGGAGCAGCAAAAAACTGACTGAACACAGGGTCTTGTGCAAAAAGAAAATTAGTTGTGAACAATAAAGCCCACAGCATAGATGCTTTGAAAAAATCTGTCATTAAGTTAAGTCGCATACCAACACATTTATCTTTTGAATCGTTTTATCTTAACGAAGCAACCGTTCAAAATGATGTACAAAAATAGATTAATTATCAGGCAATAAAATATTGTGAACGATTTTTTTTCTGAACCAACATTTTTTTGTTCGATTTTAAAAAAATAATTGCATTCCGGCTCAGTCATCCTTATATTTGCAGATAGGCAGTTAAAAAGACTGTATTTTCATTAAAACAATATTATTATCGAAAGGTTATTATACTTACATTATTGATTTTGCCTGTAATTTTGGCACAGAACCTTTTCCAAACTGAGCATTATGTCTTTTAAAATATTTTTAATTGGTTTTTCCATTTTCATGGCTCCAGCCTTGCTAAGTGCACAAGGTAATCTCATAGGCCGTAAAACGATCAACCTGAATTGGAAAAACAGTCCGGATACCCTTTCAAACGAAGGGCTTGGCAGATTGTATTATCTGTCATTTGATGGCGCAGCATTCGATGAATCGGATATGATGCCAGTAAAGAGCGAAAAAATTCTTTTGTCCCGCAATTCAAATGTACGGGTAGAACTAAGCAATACAGTTTTTGAAAATGTAAATTCAACACTCGACTGGGGACAAACATACATCAAAAATGAAATTGATTTCGACATCAGCATATCATCCGAAAAAGGTAGGCCAAATGCGCAAATCAATTTTGTGCCAATCAGAAAAAATCCCTCAAGCGGACAATATGAAAAACTTATCAGTGCCGAACTACTGATTTATGCCGCAACAACTGATAATAGTGCAACATTTAATACAAAATCCAGTGCAAATGTTTCAAAACTAAACGATGGGCAGATTTATAAAATAAAAGTTAGCAACAGTGGTATATATAAAATTGATTATCAACTGCTTTCGTCTTTAGGTGTTGATATAAACAACATCGATCCCCGAAATATTCAGCTGCTTGGTAACGGTGGAAAAATGTTGCCCGAAACTGCAGGAAGTACTGACAGAATAGATGACCTTGAAGAAAATGCTATTTATATTCAGGGTGAAGCCGATGGTCAATTTAATAACTCGGACTATATCCTTTTCTATGCTCTGGGTAAGGATTATTGGAAATACAACAGCAGTACTGGCTTTTTTAACCGTACAGAGAATATCTATACTGATGAAATTACCTATTTCATAAAAATTGCATCTGCTCCCGGCAAAAGAATCAGTAACAGAGCCTCTCTTCCAAGTGCAAGCTATAATTCAGTTGCCTACGATGCATTACAGCATTCCGAAGTAAATAGCCTGAACCTGATGGAAAAGGAATTTGCGCTGCCACCAAGCGGTAGACTTTGGTTGGGGAATCCTTTTCAAATCAGTCGTAATCAGAGTTTCAGTTTCAATTTTGACAATCGTATTGCTAGCGAGCCTGTAAAAATCAACACGGTTTTGTACAGCCGCACTTTTACATCGGGTTCTTTCGATGCTAAATTGAATAGTACACCACTATTCAGCGCTGCAGTTCAAACGGTTAACAACTATATTTATTCTGTTTATGCACGAAAAATT
>JBIPOO010000150.1:0-9156 GCA_044379045.1 Saprospira sp. | reverse complement strand
GATATTTTACGAGTAGCTGAATGATACCATATTGCAGTGAATTTGTATCCTGAAACTCATCCACCAATAGATACTTGAATTTTTTACGATATTTATCTACAACATTATCAGGATTTTCTTTCAGAAGCCGGTGCATCTGATACAACAAATCATCAAAATCCATCGCCCCAGAACGCTGTAGCTTTTTCATGTATAGATCATAAATCTTATACACATAAGGCATATTTGCCTGTTTATCTTCGAGCAGGCGTTCCGCATCGGCAGCATAATCGAGCGGTGAAACGAGGCTATTTTTGGCTTTTGATATCCTGTGATAAATGTCGGATGCTCCATAAACTTTTGGGTCAAAACCCTGACCCTTTACAATTTCTGTGATGCAACTTTTTACATCGGAAGGGTCATAAATGGAAAAATCGGAGGGATAGCCAATTTTTGTGGCTTCAGATCTAAGCACTCTGGCAAAGATTGAGTGAAAGGTTCCTGCCCAAATCTGATTGGCTTTGTCGCCTGCAACCTTACTGATACGCTCCTTCATTTCTTTGGCCGCCTTGTTAGTAAAGGTCAATGCCAAAATTTCCCATGGCGCTACGCCTGAATTGACTAGATGTGCGATGCGATAAGTGAGTACCCTTGTTTTTCCAGAACCAGGGCCTGCAATGACAAGCACAGGACCGTTAATCTGTGTCACAGCATTATATTGAACGGGATTAAGCCCCTTTAAATAGTCATCATTCATATTTTCAACAGATTTGGCAAAAACTATCTTGCCATTACTTTGTTATTTTCCTAATTGTGGCTTTAGCGATGTAAATTTACAACCTATTCATCAGAATTGCCACGAAAAAAGAAATATAGCCAAAAATAAAAAATAAATATTTTGAACAGTCACAGCCAAGCTATGCCGTTTATGCGATTTTGGGCACAATTAAAAAATTTATTCTCAAGCAAAAAGACCGATAATTTTTCAAGCGGTTTTCAAAAGAATACAACGGAGCGTTTACTCCGTCATGAAGTAATACAACGCAGCCCCTCCGAAATAAAATATTATGAAAACTGGTCGGCTTCACATTCAAAAACAGATAGCCTGAATTGGCTTTACAGAGCGTACAGCGAGTACAGACTCAGTGGTGTTTGCGATCCCGCGCTTGTTTTCCTAATGATCCCATCTGTGAATGGTTTCGCAATCAAATTCGACGAAACGAGATGGGATAATCGTGAATTCAGTGCACTTTTCGATTATTTCAAAAACATTTTATCCAGCACCGAAAATTATTGGATACAGGTATCTGATATTAAAACTATAGCCTCAGGAAAAATTACAGAAATAACTGAAAGACATTATCTTAAGCCGCCTGCACAATTCGATTTGAACTTTGGAGAAAAGAAAAACCAAAAATTTGGCAATCTAATGATCACCCTCAACACAATTAATGGTAAAGCTGAGTCGTTAAAATTGAGTGCGACCCACTACAATGACCATCTTTTCGAAAAAGCTTATGATTTCGACTTGCTGATGGAGCTAATTTGTCAAAAATAATAATGCTATGAAAAAATTATTTCTGCTGCTGACGCTAATCTTTTTTACCGCTTGTAACAATTATAAAATCGAGGATTTGTACGGAACCTGGGTCTTCGACAACATAGAACTTAGGTTCAATAAAGATAAGACCATGGAGCGTCGTGTAGGCGCTGAAGAAATAAAAGGAAGATACAATACTTTTGGAAATTCTTTGGAACTTATAGGTCCAGACAACAAAGTAATTGGTTCGGTTGCAATAAAATCACTTAAAAACGATACCCTGGTCCTCGATCTGATTCAATTTAAATCAACAGCGATTACATTTACCAGAAAAAAGGCCGAATAAATTTTATGGTCTCGCGCCACCCTCGTAAAGCCCAAACTGGTCGAGGTGATATTGTGTGTGGATACCATGAAAATAAGTCCACTCCTCAAAATTCAGCAAGCCGAAAGCCGGGTGCATAAACTTTGCATCTGGATTTGCCTCGAAATGGGCAAAGAAAGTATCTAGGGTTTTCAAGAGTTTTTCCTTTGCTTCTGCGAGTGAGCCAAAACGCAGCGGAAGTGGCTCTTCAGGAAGAATAGGAGCTTTGGTATTGCGTTTAATCCGGTTCTGCTCTTTTATGATAAAATCATGGTTTTTTGCGAGTCTTTCCTCATCATACATGGCAGGCGCATCAAATCTTCCGTTCGAAATCAATATAACACCGCTCAGATGCTCAACCATATGCTGAGCCGACATAATCCCCCATTTGGGTTCAGCTGTTGAATGCAGACCTTCTAGTAAAACAGGGAGTTCTTTTTTTAGGAAGTGGGTATGGTTCATTATTCTATGCCTATTTGTAATTTTACGATTGTTTCAATCCTTGACATTTCTTCATCGTTTTCAGCTTGGCGGCCGGCGATAAAAATACTATTTGTTCCAATTTGGGGATGTACCGCATTTGGTTGAGCGGAAATCAGTATGAACTATTTAAAGATTCATCATCTGAAAATCTGATTTTGTCCGAAAGACAAGACTGTTCCAACCTCAAATTATCAGACAATTTCTTTTCAGATTGGATGTGTATCTCAGAAAAAATATTACAAAGTTCCAAGAGCACAGCTTCATCTTGACTATCCAAAATTTGAAAAGTTTTTGCTTTAATTCAGCAGATTTCGTAAAAATTTGAACTCAGATTGAACTAAAAAAGTTCAATATTAAATCTTTCTACTTTTTCGGTTTATCCTCTTTTGGTACAACTACTGTAGTCATACCTTTGGGCAACATACTGCTATCATCCCAAAGTTTTGCAACCCAATATCTTAGCACAGCCTGACGTTTTTCTTCAGCATCGAGAAAACCGTAGTTTCCTGCGGTTTTGGCTTCGAGTCGATAGTTCGACTCCGTTCCAGTCCAGCGGAAACTTATTTTTCTCCAAAAGAAGCCATAACTGGCTTTTACATGACGTATAGAACCTTTGCCATAGGTTGAAAGTGCAATTGCATGACTCAGGGCATATTTGCCACGGCCGGTTCGTCCACCAGCATGTGCCATGATTTCGAAAGCCTGCACACCTTCAAGATCTGTGATGATAGGGTGCCAGCGACCATCGGCAGGAATTTCACCCACTGCAAAAGTTCCTACACGGCCTGCCATACCAGCCATACCGTTTACCTCCAGTTTGAAGTTAGGCATAGTAGTACCAATACCAACATTTCCACCTTTTCTGAGAAAAAGCATACTGCTATTTTCGTCATCGTTGAAACTCAAACCCTGACTATGTGGGCTGGGATTCATTGAGATTGAAAAGGCCGCTTTTGGATCGCGGATACTGTCGTAAAAGCTCATAAGACGGTTGTTAGGTCCTTGCGGAGCCAACATAAATCCATCGGTATTGCTTTGCGAAAAACCGTCATCTACTTTATTTACAGAGGAGTCGATGAGGTCGGCAAAGTTCACTTCTGAGGGAACCATACCTCTTTTAAAAAGGTTTTTGAGGGTGCTACGCGTCAGTAGAGCCATATTTTTGGGTAGGTTTTAAGCGTTGTTCAGTTTCAAAAGTACAAAAGCAATCGGAATTTTTACTAAATTTCGATTGCTTTTGTTTATGAATTTTTAAAATTTTTATTCAAATCCCTTTTCTTCCGTCATTACAAAGTCACCATCAAGCAGCATGGAGTCGATACCTGCCTTTTCAGGCGACTGGAAGCTGAGATCATCGATCAGGAAAATCGGATTGTTCGCAAAAGGAATCAATACAGACCAAGGCTTAGTTGCTCTAATTACAGGAGATGAAGAAGCATCGATAGCTGTATCACCAACATCGAAACCTTTTTCGGTAGGAAACACCTGAACCGCCGAGAATTTGGTTACAAAATCGACATAATCGCGCTTTTCGATATAACTAAGTATAACATCCTTGGCAATTTGTCCGCCAAGCTCCAATTCGCGGTCTGCACCATACATCCAAGGACACATAAAGGACATAATGTCCTGGTTCAGTTTTTTGAGAAAGGTGCCGTTATTTTTACCATCTTTGAACTGAACACCGGCGCTGATCTTTACACGTTCGTAAATCGGATTGCGCACCTCTATGTTTACAAAGGGTGAGGACAGTGGTCTGAGGTATTGTTTGATAGCTTCGAGCGTGGTATTGTTTACCATTGGCAAACGATTGTTTTCGGCATTGAAACGGGGAACAACAACAATTACAACAGATCCTTTTGTAGTAAATTTCTCATTCCCGACATAGGTAACACATTTTACCTGGTATAGTTCAGGAAATTTTTCGAGCACCAGCCTTTCAAAATCCCAGGCTGCAACTGCTCTGCCCTTATGACGAAGACGCTCACTGGCGCGGGTATAAAACTCTTTTTTAACCTCTCCTGGACGACCACCAAATGATCTGAATGGCTGATTGACCTCGCGAATCTGCGGAATTCCGGTTACAAGAGCTTTTATACTTCCCCCTTCCAATGGCTTTTGCAAATGCACAAAGCCATTACCATTATCGACCCAGGTTGCCGAAACTGCCTGAGTTGCCAGATGTAAAACCTTTGGCATTCTCGCTGCATCGCCTTTGAGTGCTGCCCTTAGCCAATACTGCCCCTTGGGAAAAATATTGTTGTTTGCACTCGGATCTCTCGGAATATCGAAGGTGATTATACCTGAATTATTAAAAGCATAAGTTGTATCCGACAAAATTTGTGTTTGTGAAAACTCTTTCCACTCGTCGTTGACCAGGTAACTCCAAACCACCTCGGCTTGTTTCGAATCGGAACTTTTGCCCTTGAGCATAGAGAAATAGTCTAAATTTTCTTTCAACTCAAAATAAACAGAAAGCTGAGAAGGGGGATTAAAATCAGTAATCCCAAGACAGAGATAAGCATCCTCATCGTATGCCGGTATCAATGAACGGTTGATTGGTTTTCCTTTCTCGTAGGTTTTAATAACACCAAAAGGGTGTATATGAAAAAGTTCTTCAGCGGCGGCATCTCCACGGTTAATAGTACCTATAGAAACAACATTAATCAATGTTGTGGCCGAATAGTCGAGGCTTACTGAACGAACTACTGGTGTCCATGGCTGTTTTGGCAAAGGAAGTTCGGGCCCCTTACGTTTCGGATTGGCATTGTAGGCGATTATCTTGGAATATATATTCGGATAATCATCATGGCCAAATGCAACTGAAGGAGCTGTCAGCTCTACCTTGAAATAGCCGCTTCTGATTTCGCTGTTAAAAACAGTAGGCAGCTTAAGTCCATAATCAGGCTTGATATTCAGTGCTTTTATGTCGAATTCACTAAAAATAGTTTCGTCATTAACCCTGAATTTATCGGCCGGATTATCTTCAAAAAGACGATATTCCCTGAGATTATTTTCAGGTGCTGGATAAAATTCACCGTCGGAAAGTGCCGAAATTCTAACTTTATAACTGTCGTTGGCGATACTGAGTCCATATTCGCGATAATATCCCCTCAATCCCTTTTTGTTATCGGGTAAATTGTGCCATTCGAGGTTTAAAGACAATTCTGTTAGTTCCTTTTTAAACAGTTCCGATTTGCCGATAAGCAGATAAGAACCCGGTTTAGGTACGGCACCAAAAGGCTGAAAAGGAATACTCGACTCCAAAATTCCGTATTCATTGAAAAGCATCAACCTTTTTATACCTTGTACAGTTACTTCGATATTAATTTTCTGAAGCATCAACTCCTTCAAAAAGGAATATGAAAAAACGACATCGGTATTCTGATGAACAATTTTCACAACAGGAAGCTTAGTATTAAATCCAGCTCCATGCAAATCAGTGTTGTAAGCAATAATCTCTGGCGCAGACGATGGAAGTGTAGCCACAATGGTAATTTCGGCTTTAGCCCAATCGTGCGGAGGCAACACTTCGCAGGTATGCGATTTTACCCAAGCATCAGCAGCGGTGAAATATATATTCAGACTATTTTTGAAAACTTTAGAGAAAGCATCCTCCCTCGAAATATTTTGATTTTTACTAATGTCTTTAATTAAAAGGTTGAGTGTGTACATCGAAGCTTTTTCAAATTCAAGCTTCATGGTGACAACTCTGTGCCCCTCTTCCATTTCGAGAATGGGTGCGGCAACTGCCCAACCAATTTCAGCATAGGTCATCTGCCTTTCCGAATCGGGTTTTTCGAGCAGTTCTTCACCAAAGCTTGGCCATTCTTCTTCATTATTGATAAACCGTTCACCCAATCCGTTACGCGAATTGGCTATTGGTGATGCATACAGATTTGTAATAAGTCGGTATGAACTGCCAATCCCTATTTTCGGATTCTTACTGACAAACAGCGTTTTTACTGAGCTAATCTGTGCCTTATTGAGCTCAATGCCATAATCGGTCGAATAATGAACCGGCTGACCATCGCTGCCAATTCCGGCATAAAGCAATGTTTTTTCGGGCAGGTAATGACTGTCTATGTGCGTTCCAATTTTAAAATAGAGATTGACATTATCGGGCACAAAAGTTCTTTCTTTCAGACGAAGCACATCGTAATAATAAAAATCGAGATGTTTGCCTGTAATTGTATTTAACTGGTCCTGATTGTGGCGGTACAATTGTACAAATGCAATGAATAAAGCCACATCTGGTCTGTGATCATCTTTCTCAGTGAGTGATTTCTGTAAGAATTTAGGGGCTATTTGTACGATGTATGAAATAACACTGTAAAAGGTCCGAAACTGAATTCTGATCTTTTTTGTAAAATCATTAATTTTTGTAAAATCATCAATAACTACCTTTTGGGCATTAGATTGATTAAGGAGTTCTACTCGCGGAAACCAAATTTTGTGAAAACGGCTTTCGATTTCAGATCTCGAATAGTAACCGTTTTTATGAAATTCAAGGTCTTGGTCATAGCCCAGCAAATCGCTTAAATTGCCCGATAATTGCTGCTTAATGGCATTCTCCAATTCGTTTTCCAATTCTTCGGTATCGCCCGGATTCAGACGGTTCATCTGCAATGAGTGAAGATACCAATCGTTTACCGTTGTGGCCATCTGAAGCACCTGTGTATAAAGTTTTTTGAGGACTTCGAGGCGTTCCTCTGCTCGGGGCATATGTTCCAGTTCACCGATAAAACTACTGTGCTCGCGCTCAATTCGTTTTAAGTCTGTCGAAATTATTGAAGCAATAAAAACACTCAGATCATTTCTAAAAAAACGAGTCCAATCGCCATCGGGCGAATTATTCATATCGTAGTAGCGAATGAGTTCGGCATATTTTGAGGCAAATGCCAAAAAATCGCTTACGCCCCTTTCGTCAATTTTTATAAATTCGGGCAAAAGGGCCTTGAGCATTCTATCGCCCTGGTTGGCTCCGTTCCAATGAATTGTTCCAATGTTCTCTTGTCGAATCATGGCTTTTTGAGGGAATTTTTTCCTTTAATAATTATTTATAGATCTGTTCCTTCGGCAAGGTAGAATGGATAAACCATATTTTTACGCGAGTTTACACCCTTTACTTCGTAGGATATACTCACATTAATCTTTCCGGACATTTGACCATTGTCATCAACACTTACACCTATTAAGTTAACACGAGGTTCGAAATAGAGAATTGCCGTGGCTATCAAATCTTCAATAATGACTTTAGTAGAATTATTGATGTTTTGAAAAACCTGGCTATGAAGATCGCAACCGTATTCAGGATTCATAATCCGTTCACCAGGCAGGGTCGAAAGAAGGATGTACAGCGATTCTGCTATATCATCATCGTCCTGCGACATTTGTATCCCTTGATCACTGTCGAGAAATCGCGGCGGAAAACTCCAGCCAGTACCTAAAAATGATTTTTTGTTTTCTTCTGCCATTGTATTATGTAAGGCTGTTAAGATTTATCCAATTAATACTGTTGGTGCACCTGGGCCAACTATTGCACCACCGTGGGCACAACTATCCCCAACCCGGGCTGCCATCATGTTACATATAAGTACGGTTGGCGACCCAATCATGATGGAGTCGGGTGGACCAACACAGATTGCCATATCTCCCATTACTGCTGCAGGTTTGTTGGTAATGAGCACTGTAACGGCAGTCACAGCCATCACAGGACCGCCAACATGTGGTATCGGTGGTACTCCTGGTGTCATCATCGGACAAACATGATTATCGCCCATCAGGGCAGCTGGCATTCCCATATGTTAATTTGAAAATTTGAAAATGTGTTGATTTGAAAATTATATATTTTTTTAGAAATCTGAAGTAAGAAGTCTGAAATCTGAAGTCTGAAATAATTAGTCACATTGCTCATTTGATATTTTTTTCAAAAAAGGATGAAACAGTCTGAAAAAATTCGTTTCGTTTCGCGGAGCTTTGGTTAACGGTATTTCATTTCTTCGAATCTAAAAATTCTAAAAAACTTCTTCCTCTTTAATGCTTTCCTCTTTTATGCTTTCCACTAATTTATCTTAACCAAACCTCCTTTTATTTCACACATACCGCCGCCTTCCAATTTTGCAGAAGCAGAGCCTTTAAGTTCAAGCGTTGTACTGCCTTCTCCTTTTAGTGCCATACCCTTCATCTGCAGATTTCCGGTTGCCTCTATTTTGGTATCTGCTGTTGATTTAGCCTCAATATTACTGGTGGCCTCCATTTTTATATTGGATTTCGCCTTCATGATAATATCTTTTCCCGAATCAAGCAAAATACCATCTTTGCTAAGAATAATTTTATTGGAATTTGATTTATCTTCTATTGTAATCATTTTCTCCTTATCATCGATTATCACAGTATTTTTCTCAGGAGTGATAATTTTTACGATACAGTCTTTATCATCGAATTCCAAACGCATTTTACCTTTTTGCAGTGAGATAGCTTTGAACTGATTAGGATCGGCAGGCTCGTGTTTTTCTTCCGTTGTAATTTTGCGTTTGCTGCTATACATTGAACCCAAAATCACTGGATAAGATGGGTCATTATTAAAAAATCCGACAATAACCTCATCTCCTACTTCAGGATAAAAAACAAAACCACAATCTTCGGTAGCATAATAATGTGCCATTCTTGCCCATAATCCGTCACCCTCCATTCCATCAATGATTGGAATATTGATTTGAACTCTGAATTCACCGTCAGGGTCGGCTTTGATGGCTTTAACCACACCAGGATGCAGCCCAAAAATTCC